>CAIYZW010000647.1 GCA_903930725.1 uncultured Bacteroidota bacterium | reverse complement strand
GCCCCTTTGCGCAACGATGGAATAATTTCGGCGTATGTGGTTGCCGCTTTCGCAGATAGCAGATTAGCAGTTTTTGTTGGTTTGATTGTGATTCTTGGTTTGATTTCGGCGGGGATTTCGACCCTCGAAGGGTTGATCCAGTCGGTTTCGACCACCATAACTTCCGACATCATCAAACCACTTTTTGGCAAACACATCAAAACCGAATTGGCTTATATTACGATAAATAAAATTTCGATTGTTGTTCTGGCCATTGTTGCCATCTTTGTTTCATACGATCAGCTTGTAAATCCAAAATTAAGCGTTGCAATCCTTGCGCAGAACGGCGTTTATGCGTATTTTTCGGCAGCTTTTATCCCGGTAATTTTCGGGATATTTTTAAAAGAGGTTGACATTCGTGCCCCTTTTTGGGCAACCATCACAGCACTTTTTGTCCATTTTGGGATTTATAATTTCCTGCCCTGGTGTGTGGCCGAATTTGGCTGGAGCTTTGGTTTCTTTACAAAATATATGATCGGAACGGTGCGGAATCCTGCCATTTCTTCTTCAGGAGCCATCATCGTTTCAACTTTTATTGGATTGGTTATTCATCAAATTACAAAAAATAAAAAGCTATGATTTCCTTCGATTGGTTTGATAAATGGGCGGGGTATCATCCTTTTAAAATCGCTTTCAGAGATTTTGAATCGGAGCGCGAGTACAGTTATTCGCAGTTTAACAAACTGGGGAATAATTTTGCCGGAATCCTTCACAACGATTATGGCTTCAACAAAGGCGACAGGTTGGCCGTAATCGCCGAAAACAACCTCGAATATATCGTTCTTTTTGCACTTGCCCAAAAACTCGGAATTGTCCTGGTGCCACTCAATTTCAGGCTCACCTCCCACGAACTGGAATTTGTAATTGGTGATGCCGAAGTAAAAGGAATTATTTATGACGAAAAATTCCTGCCAAAAATCGAAAACCTTAAAAGTTACCGTGAAATTGACTTCAAAATGGCGATGGAAAAATTCCATGAACTTAACCTGATTTGCCTGGCGAACAAGATTAGTCCTTCAAAACCAATTTCATTAATCAATCAGGACGACCCGATTTTTATTTTATATACTTCCGGAACTACAGCTTTTCCAAAAGGCGCACTTTACACTCACAAAATGTTGTTTTGGAACAGCATCAACACCGAACTTCGTCTCGACCTGACTTCGTCTGATATTTCACTAAACTGTGCGCCGCCTTTCCATACCGGTGGCTGGAATGTTTTGCTTGCGCCGTTTATTCATCACGGAGCTTACACTTTGATTATGCGCAGTTTTGATGCCGATCTGGTTTTGGAAATGCTCGAATTCGAGCGTGCAACCATCTGGTGGGCCGTGCCAACCATGCTCAAGATGATGGCCGAATCGCCGGTTTTCGATAAAGTCGAACTCAGCAGGCTGCGTTATTTAATTGTTGGTGGCGAGGCAATGCCGATTCCGCTCATCGAGAAATGGCATAAAAAAGGCGTGCTTATCAGGCAGGGCTATGGTTTAACCGAGGTTGGTCCAAACATTACTTCTCTAAATCATACCGATGCAATCCGAAAAAAGGGCTCCATCGGAACTCTGAATTTTTATTATGAAGCCAAATTGGTAAATCAGAAATTTGAAGAAGTTGCTGCTGATGAAATTGGTGAAATGGTGCTCAAAGGCCCGACAGTTACGCCCGGATATTGGAAAAATGATGCCGCCACCCGCGAAACTATTCAGGATGGCTGGTTTCATACGGGCGATTTAATGCGGAAAGATGACGAAGGCTACTATTATGTGGTTGATCGCATCAAAAACATGTACATTTCGGGTGGCGAAAATGTTTATCCTGCCGAAGTTGAGCATATTATCAGCACGCATACTTCGGTTGCCGAAGTTGCCATTGTGGGTGTAAGCGACGAAAAATGGGGCGAAGCTGGCATTGCATTTGTAAGCCTGCGGCCTGGTTTTACAACAAGTGAAGAAGAGCTAAGAGCTTTTTGCATGGGCAGGCTGGCAAAATATAAAATCCCAAAAAAGTTCCGATTTATTGGCCAGTTGCCAAAAAACGATGCCGGCAAAATTGACCGCAAAGTTCTGAAGACAATGCACTAAATAAATATTATCAGAGTTTAAAGCGTAAATATTTCGATAAAGTAAATATAATTATTAACACCAAAACAAATCTAATTACAATGAGAAATTTTAAAATGTTAACCGTGCTGTTCGCAGCCTTCATGCTCACTTTTACAGCATGTAAAAAAGATGACTCTACTCCCGGAATTCAGCCGGAAATTACTACTTTGGAAATATCAGCGGATAATGCTGAAATTACAGTAAACCTCAACGAGGCCGTTTACAGTAAAAACGACAAAACAGGTAACCTCGACGCCAGTTGTTTTTCGGTTGGAGTTTCGGATGTAAACGTTACCGCAACCTACTCAGTAACCCATGTGGCCGGCGAAGGTATTGCTACAATCAATCTTACCTTTTCCAACCGCGTAAAAGCTGGTGTAACTCTCCAGGTAACTGCCTTAAAAAATAAGGTTTATAATGCTGATGGCGGTGCTCTTGAAGCAGATTTTTCAAAAACAACCACCACTGTCGAAAGTGGAATTATCGGAAAATGGTCAGCTTATGATATTTCGGCCATTTTGCACAGCCTTAGCTTCGACGATTCGCTTTATGCAAATTTTAAAGCCGATCAAAGCTATGAAGTTACTGCATTTTATCTTGGAACACCTTTAGCTTTTAAAGGAACTTATACACAAACAAAATCGGCAAGTAACGACATCTGGGATATCGTTCTTAACCAAACATTGCCTAGCGCTGTTACCAGCCAGGGAATTTTTAAAGCATATGCAGCTTCACCAGACTCGATGTGGTACGAAGTTGCCCAGGTTGACCCTGCAATTGCCGGAGTTACTCCTCCAACCGCTGCTGTTGGCTTTGGTAGCACAAGCGGTGGCGCTCTCGGTACAATGAACATCCAGAAATATCATTGGATCGGACAGATTGAATAATATTCAGCTTCAGAAACCTGACTAAATTGAAACCTAACCCCGCTTTAGGCAGGGTTAGGTTTTTTTAGATAAAACATCAAAATATCAGGTTTTTCTTCTTTAAATTGTTGGTCAATAAATTTATCTTACACCAAACCAAACCTATGAAGAAAAAAATCTACACATTTTCGCTTATCCTGATGACCCTTTTTTACCCGGTTTACGATGCAAAATCGCAAAGTTCCAATACTTCCGGATCGGGCAACAGTATCAGCTTTTACAACGGGCAGGTTCCTCGAAAAGCCAACAAGGAATTTCAGTTTCTGGCCTATTTTATTAATCAGGGTGTGAGTTCCAATTTTTATCCCGAAAACGTTTTTATGAAAGGCCAGGTTATAGGACGGCTTTTTGGCGATAACACAACCCACACCGCCGACACTTCAACCAACTATTATTTTGAACAGCGGCTTATCCCGTTTTTTATTTATCAGCCGCATCTTTTTAACGGAAAAGCAACATTCAGGGCATCTTTCGAAATAGACTGGACCTGGGGTGATGTGTCGTATGGCACCGGTGGAAATCTTGGTAGCGCTATTTCGGCTGATCAGGTAAATATCCAGACCCAAAATCTCGAAGTGGAATATAAACCTGCACCAGGCTGGACAGTAAATCTGGGTTTGCAACGCCTTTTTGATACTCCCTACGATCCTTACCGGACGATGTTCGATAAAATGAGCGAAACCGGCTACCGGCTGATGTATTGGGGCACCGATGCTGTCGGAATAAGGATTAACCGCGAAAAGGATTTCTCGAGATGGGGTTTTGGATATTTCCAGCTTTACGAAAACGATATCCAGCAAAACGACGATGTAACATTTGGTGCCTTTAAACATGTGGGAGAACAAGGAAATAGTGCTTTTGGCTTGACGTTTGCACTTCCACCTATTAAAAATTCTGTTTTCCTTGATGGAGTAAACAGTCTGAGCTATCTTCATAAACATGAAAAGTATAAAATCAATTAGTTAATAGACTTACTTTACATGTTGAACAATATAATAAAAAATTAAAATTGAATGGAAAGTGGGGTAATATTGTATGTAAAAAAATGTAACAAATATGAAACAAGATAAAATAGATAAATTTAGAAAAGAAATT
>CAIYZW010000646.1 GCA_903930725.1 uncultured Bacteroidota bacterium | reverse complement strand
TTTCGCTTTATTGCGAGGCTTATTTATTCACAAAAAAGGGGTGCTATTTGCAGGTTGCCAAAGAAACAGCAAACTTTGTTTTGCGCGAACTCACTTCTCCGGATGGGCTTTTTTATTCAGCACTTGATGCGGATTCCGAAGGTGAAGAAGGCAGGTTTTATGTTTGGACAAGAGCCGAAATCAAAAAAATCCTGAAAGCAGAATCAGCTTTATTTATCGAATTTTATGGGATTGACGAGGATTCGCTTTGGGAGGATGGCAAAAATATTTTGATGCAAAAAGAGACGATTGCCGAATTTGCGAAAAGGAAAAATTTAGAAATTCCTGGATTAGAAAAAATGTTAGAAAATGCCCGGGAAAAGTTGTTTACCGAAAGAGAAAAACGTACTCGTCCTGGCCTTGATGACAAAGCCTTGTGTTCATGGAATGCTTTGATGATAAAGGCACTCACCGGTCTTTACACCGCATCCGGTAATGAGTATTATCTGAACTCCGCTATAAAAGCTGCCCGTTTTGTGCTCGGAAATTTTGTAATGGATGATGTAAGTTTGGTGCGGAGCTTCAAAAACAAGCCATCGGCCATTGTTGGTTTTTTGGAAGATTACGCTTTTTTGATTGATGCGCTGATTGAGCTATACCAGGCCACTTTTGATGAGTTTTGGATTTTGGAAGCCCAAAAACTGACCGACTTTACTATCCGGAATTTTTACGATGAAACAGATGGTTTTTTCTGGTTTACTTCAAACCAAAGTCATGAGTTGGTGGCTCGGAAAAAGGAAATCCATGATAACGTGATACCTTCGTCAAACTCGGTGATGGCAACTGTTTTGTTTAAACTTGGACGTATTTTTGAAAATGAAAATTATTCGGCCATGGCCGAAAAGATGTTGAAAAAGGTTTTGGCAAACATTCAAAAATATCCTGCAGCCTTTTCAAACTGGGGAATTTTGCTGATTTACAACACCGGAATTTTTTACGATGTGGTGATAACCGGCGAAGATGACATCCAGCGAAAGCGCGAATTGGAGGGATTTTATCACCCATCAAAACTTATTTTGGGAGCTAAAACAAAAAGTGATTTACCACTTTTGCGAAACAGATTTGTCCCGGGAAAAACCATGATTTATGTTTGTACGGACAGCGGATGTAAAAGGCCAACCGAAACGTTGGAAGAAGCAATCAGCCACTTATCAGGAAATTAATCATCCGAAAAATCCTTTAGTAGGTTGCGATACGAAGAGAAAACCCGCGCCCGCGACAGAAAGCCCAAATATTTTCCGTCCTGAATTACGGCCAGATTAAATTTACCGCTTTGCTGGAATTTCTTAGCCACCTCCTCCATCGTTTCATCAGGATTTATGGTAGTTTCGGGCATAAACATCAGCTCGGAAATGTAGGTTTTTTCGTAAAGTTCGGGCTGAAAAATAATATGACGGATGTTGTCCATAAACACGATGCCAAAAAAATTATTTTCATCATCAACCACCGGAAAAACATTACGCGATGAACCTTCGATAGCCTTTACAAGTTCGCCCAATGTAGCCTCAGGATGGATGGTTTTAAAGTTTTTCTCGATTAATTTTTCGAGATGCATCATCGAAAGCACCGCTTTATCCTTGTCATGGGTCATCAATTCGCCACGTGACGCCAGCCGCTTGGTGTAAATCGAATGAGGTTCAAAATACATAATTGTTAAATAAGCGATGGTAGCTGTGATGATGAGTTGCGGAAATAGCTCGTAGCCGCCGGTAATTTCGGCGATAAGGAAAATTGCTGTGAGTGGCGCGTGCATCACAGCCGCCATTACGCCGGCCATGCCTACCAGCGAAAAAACACTTTCGTTAACTTTAAACGATGAAACGAGGTTTGAAAATCGTGCAACAAAAAAACCTGATACCCCACCCATGAATAATGTAGGTGCAAAGATTCCACCAACCCCGCCACTTCCGGTAGTAGCAGCCATCGCCAAAACCTTAAAAATCAATATCATCAGTAATACCAACAGGAAAAGCCAGTTGTTACCGGTTAAATTCGAAAAGATGGTTTGGTTGATAATATTTTCGCCTTTGCCATTCAAAATGTCCATCAATGCTTCGTAACCTTCGCCAAATAGGGAAGGGAAAATAAAAATCAAAAGTCCAAGGATTGCACCACCACTGAAGATTCGGATTACCGGATTACTGATGTTTTTGAATTTCTGTTCAAAAAACATGGTTGCACGGGTAAAATAGAGCGAAACGAAGCCTGCAAATATTCCGAGCAAGATAAAATACGGAATTTCGGTAAAAAGAAAGGGTGTTTCGACGTGAAACGAAAAAACCACATCTTTTCCCATCAGGAAAAAAGCAACCGTGGAACCTGTTACAGCCGCTATAAGCAGCGGAATCAGTGTGGCCATTGTAAGGTCGAGCATCAGCACTTCGATGGCAAAAACCACTCCGGCAATGGGTGCTTTAAAAATACCTGCAATTGCTCCTGCACTTCCACAGGCTATCAACAAAATGATGGTTTTATAATTGAGCCTGAATATTCTCCCCAGATTTGAGCCAATGGCCGAGCCGGTAAGTACAATCGGTGCTTCCAAACCAACCGAACCTCCAAACCCAACAGTTAGCGAGCTTCCAATTATCGAAGAAAAAGTGTTGTGAGGTTTTAATACACCATTTTTTTTGGAAATGGCGTACAGAATTTTGCTTACACCGTGGTCAATATTATCTTTAACCACATATTTTACAAATAAAACGGTGAGGATAATTCCAAACATGGGGTAGGCAAAATACATGTAATTAATGGCTTTGAAATCGAAACCATTGGTCATAAAATAATGGGTGTAATAAACCAGGTTTTTTAGTAAAACCCCGGCCAGCCCGCTAATTATGCCAATTACAAGACTTAGAAAAATGATAAACTGCCTGTCGGGGATGTTTTTTATCCGCCAGATTAAAAGATTTCCGAATATGCCTGATTTTTTCATTTAGGCTGCGAAGATATGACTTTTACCACCAGGATTCCAGTGTTCAAAAAGCTCTATCTTAGCCAAAAAATTTCGGTTTTATGAAAATTGTAACTTACAATGTAAACGGAATAAGGGCTGCCATTGGAAAAGGTTTTTTGGAATGGCTAACAAAAACAGATGCCGATGTTGTTTGTCTTCAGGAAGTTAAAGCTTTGCCCGATCAAATTCCGATCATGGATTTTGAGATGTTGGGTTATTCCGGTTTTTGGTTTCCGGCACAAAAAAAGGGGTACAGCGGCGTTGCAGTTTTGTCGAAACCCAGACCCGATAAGGTTTTTTATGGGATGAGCCATGCTGCATCCGATTTTGAAGGGAGGTTTTTGCGACTCGACTTTGGTGAACTTTCCATTGCCAGCGTTTATGTACCTTCCGGATCGAGTGGTGACGAAAGGCAAAGCTTCAAAATGCTGTGGTTAAACGATTTTTATGATTTTGTTAAAGACCTCAAAAAACAACGTCCAAATCTGATAATCTCGGGCGATTACAACATCTGCCACAAACCCATTGATATTCACGACCCCATCAGAAATGCCACCAACAGCGGATTTTTACCCGAAGAACGTGCCTGGCTTTCAAAGTTTATGGATTTAGGATTTACAGATGCTTTCAGGCATTTGAATAAAAATCCGCACAATTATACCTGGTGGAGTTATCGCGCCAATGCCCGCAGCAACAACAAAGGATGGAGGATTGATTACCATATGGTAGCTGAGAATATCAGTGATACAATTTTGATGGCCGAAATAAAACCAGATGCGCATCATTCCGACCATTGCCCTGTTATTATAGAAATTACAAGCAATATCGTTTAACTTTCGTCACATTATTTAGCATTTGGTTGAATAAAACGAACATTTGGATGAATAAAATTCTGGCAGGCAAAAACTCACTTCATTTTAGCTTCATATTTTCAAATTGGTTTCTTTGTTTTTTTTGGAGGGATAATTTGGTGGAATAGTATTAAGAAAATTTTGATTTGTAGTAATTTCGGTTACATCATTAATATTTAGATAATTAGATATTTTTGGATAAAAAATGGCTCAAAAGGTTGCAGGTTTTAACGGAATAGGGAAGATGTTTTAGCAATCGAATGTAATTACTATCAGGTTTTCAGGGCAATAACAATTTCGATCTGATCTATGATACGTTCAAAAATAGTTGAAGATGGGTCTTGGTTTTTTATTGGTTGAATAATTTTAAGTATCTTTGAGCCGAATTTTGAGCAATTTTTGGGGTGATTGCATTAAATAGGATAAACTTAAAAATGAGGAAGAATTATGAAAATGACTTATTGTCGAATTAGAAACCAATTTTACAAATTAGCAGGAATTATCATAATACTGATTGGGATAATTTGTTTTATTTTTCCAAATCCATTATATGGACAGGAGTTAAAAAAAAATGGTGAACCTTCAATTAATTCAGGTAATACAATATTTGAAATACAGGAAAGTATTCAGCACGCGGTAAATAGTACACGCGAAGAGCCTGAGAGTTATCCACATCCACCCATTTGGAATGTTCCAGTAAACACCTCTGGAGATATTAATCCACATTTTCTGATCATAATGCTCGCATCGAACCCGAGGATAAATACTATCCCGCTTAACCCGGGAGATTATATCGGGGCATTTTTTTTAGGAGATGACGGATTGTTAAAATGTGCCGGTGCGAGCCCATGGCTCGGT
>CAIYZW010000645.1 GCA_903930725.1 uncultured Bacteroidota bacterium | reverse complement strand
GGTTACAAAGGTAATAACCCCATTATTCGTTAATTGCGAATTATTATTCAGGGAAAAATTAGGGCCAGAAACCACAAAGGAATCATTATTTACAAATGTTTCGGTGTTAAGATTTACAAAACCACCATTAACAGTAAGATTGCCTGAATTTGTAAAACCGTTTGCCAACGCCTGAACCGTCAGATTTCCATTAATTGTAAATGTTCCCTGGTTTTCGACATAATCTCCAGAGGTCATAAAAGCACCATTTGTAATAAGCTTGGCATTCTCATAAACTTTTATTGTCGAGTTGGTTCCCCAGGCGGATAAACTTCCTACGGTAAGCGAGCCATTTTGGGTAACAATAACATTTGCATTTTGTGTAAGCTGTAGGCTTGCAATTGTTGCATTACCACAAATTTTCAATGTTCCGCCACCATTCCAGCTTACGAAAGTAATATTGCCGGTAAAAGTACTCGTAACACAAAGGGTCTGGCCGTTACCAATTTCGTAGTTTCCGTTACCGGAGATTTCGAGTGTACAATTATCGCAGGCCGGGCCAATATCACCAGTCTCTTTAAAACCTGATCCAGCTGGTGTTGATTTTGTTTCGGTAAACGTGTAATCAATTTCGGAACCATCAATTTGCACCATAGCAATGGCTTTTTCGCCAAATGCGTCCTCTTTTACCAGGTAAATTTCTTTTAGATACGAAGGAATCATCAGGTTCTCGGTGAAAGGGGTATCATTTTTTGCTGCGCCTGTCAAAATAAGTTTTCCTCCGGTGGATGGGTCGCCATTAAATACCGAAATTTTTGATTTCAGGTTGACGGCTTGTGTGGTCTGTACACCCACAGTAAGCGCAATTTTCTGCGTAGTTGACCAGTTGAATCCTTCCGGAATATTCAGCTCATCAATGGTCTTCGAAGCCGGTGTGTTCGGATTATTGATGTCTTTCTTGCAGGCGATAAAAACGATCGCAAGAAACATTATTAGTACTAAACCTTTGAAAAGTTTCATGTTTGCCTCCATATTTTTTTAGATTTAATTGCAAATTAATGGTTTCAAAAGTAATATTCAAATTTGCTAAATACAAGGACAACTTTGTTTTTGTGATAATAACTCCAATAAATGTACTTTTTAGATAGGCTTTTGTAAATGTGGTAATTGGTTACTTAATTATACTACTTCATTAGTTTTGAAAATAAAAAAAAGGGAAGAACAATCTTCCCTTTTTGAATTGATATTTAGATTTTTGCTGGTCTTTTAATAGATATTCGCCGGAGCCCTGTAGCCGGAATTACTCGAATACCAGTCTTGATAACTAACACCACCCGATTCAGCCCATGCTCCAAAGTAAAGGTAAGCATCCAAAATCTCGGCATTTTCGATTGGATAATCAAATTGCTGGAAAAGAAGGATTCCCCAGGGAAGGTTATTGACGGTTTTGTAATACCTTCCAATCGACGGGTTCGAATCATCTTCGAGCGTGCCAAAAACACCCGGATCAATCAAGGCTGTTGGTGCCATATTCGGAAGATGGACTTCAATATCACGATTCTGGTCTTTTATCAGGAACGGATTAAAATCGCTCATACCTACGTTGCTCTGGGCAACAGCAGTTCCAAATGTTACAGTGATATGCGTCACATCCCAGGTTCCAGTTGGGTTTGCTTTAATTGTATTAAACATAGATCCCTGTGCCCGGTGAATTACACTTTCGACAGTTGAGGCTACCACAATTACTGCTTTTGGCTGGTCTGCTTCGGTGCCATTTCCGTTGAGCGAGATAGGCATTGTCGGGCTTGCATGAATATAGCCGGTAACACTTTCAACCTGATCCCAGCTAATTTTATCTAACTGGAACCCATAACCGTTATCCAAAGATGCGCCTACAGCCCGAACCCGAAAATCAATAATCATATCTTTAACATTATTTTGGGCATTTAATACATAATATCCGGTGTAATCCAAAACAAGGTCGTTAAAATCGTAATCGCCTCTTGATGGCCACAAATCTTCAAATGCTACGGTACCCCAAACGTTTTGAGCAGGAAAATAGGAATTGGAAGCCCGCTGCGGATCAGTTGGATAAAGGTCGGTTGCATCTGGCACACCATCTAAATCGAAATCAACAACAGGGGGTTGTCCAAAACCGACCGGGTTGCAGGCCGACTGTGGAAGGTAGGTAGTAACGTTAGCCAACAACATTGTATTAGCGCCATTTGTAAGCGCTCCGTTTCCTGTGGGTGTATTCCCGGCAGTGTAAACCACAGTAATTGGGCCATCCATGCTGCCATTAATTTGAACAGATGCATCAGCCACAATTAGACTTCTACCTCCAAAAGCGAAGATATGCGATGCACTGTTCGAAGAGTAGCTATCACACTTAATCATAGCACCATCATAAAAATAAGTATCCTGCTTGGTTAAGTTACAGGCACCACCAGCTTCCAGGTAACTCCCAGCCAACATTCTGAAAATACAGTTCGGGCTATTTTGAGCAAAAGTACCGACAACAAATATTTTGCAGCCGTTAATGTTTGTTGTTTGCGAATTTAGCGACATGCTGTTCGATACGTTGAAAGTTCCATAATTCTCGAAAGCCCCGTTGCTGTTGGT
>CAIYZW010000644.1 GCA_903930725.1 uncultured Bacteroidota bacterium | reverse complement strand
CCGCCGATATGGCCGCTTCACGCGGGATGATTGTAGTAAACAGCGCCGGAAATGACGGCGGCTCAGGAACCTGGCCTTATGTTGGCGCTCCGGCTGATGGAGACAGTGTTTTTTCGATTGGCGCCGTTGATGCCGACGGACAATATGCCTACTTCAGCTCTATTGGCCCAACCGCCGATGGCCGGGTAAAGCCAAATTTTATGGCTCAGGGAGCAAATACAGTGGTGGCTTCTACCAATGGCGGAACTGCTACTTCGAGTGGAACATCGTTCTCATCGCCAATATCGGCAGGAATTACAGCTTGTTTATGGCAGGCAAATCCTACCATGAATAACATGGAAATTCTAAACTCGATCCAATTGAGCGGTTCGATGGCTTCAAACCCCGACAATCAGATGGGTTACGGCATTCCGGATTTTGGGCTGGCTAACCTGATTCTTTTGGGAATCAGCTCCGATTTGGTAGTCGGGACAAATGCAATGTATGTTTTTCCAAACCCTTTTTGTGATGAACTCAAGATAGTTTTCAACTCGCCCGATACCCAAAGTGTTTCGTTGGAAGTTTTTGATGTTGGAGGTAAACTGGTTTTTTCGAGACAAAATATTCACCGGAATACAGGACTTAACTATTTTAAATTTAATGATTTGAAAGATTTGCAATGCGGTTTCTATTTTCTTAAAATTTCATCCGATGCAGCAATTGTAACCAAAAAAATAATGAAATTCAAATAATATCGTTTTCACGGAATTATTCTGGATTTTCGATAGCGAAAACTAAATTTAAACTATTAACATACTGATATTTAAACTTTTTGATTAAACTAAATGGTAAGATAAATTGACAAAAGATTAAGCCAGCTTTACACTATTAGCATATTCCATCCCAAAAATTTCGTTGCCAAATCTTCTGCATCCGGCTTTTAACATCCTGAGTTTGGTGTGATTGTCGCAGTAATCTGACCTTTAATTGATTTTGAATCTTTCCACCGAAAGGGTGGGGGAGAAACTGTTGCATTAAAAGTTGATTAATTTTTGAATTTGAGATAATATTTTAAAGTTTCGATTGATGAGAAAAGTGTTTTTATTTTTGGTGTTAGGTTTTGTGGTTTTAAACCTTGCATTTGCGCAGTGTACCGTAAAAATAATGAGCTACAACACGCTGAATTTCACAACCGGGACTCCTGACCGAACCCCCTATTTTAAAACGGTTGTTACAAGTTGTAATCCTGATATTCTTGTGGTTCAGGAGATAACTTCGCAGGCTGCGGTTAACCTTTTTTATGCTCAGGTACTTAATTCGGCCTATTCGGCAGGTGTATTTATTGATGGCCCCGATTCCGACAACGCGATTTTTTATAAAAACCAATTATTTACTTTCGTCAGCAACATGGCAATTCCTACCGCTTTGCGTAATATCAGCCAATTTACGCTGGTTTATAAAACAACCGGCGATACTTTACGCATTTATTCGTTACACCTTAAAGCAAGTACCGGAACTACAAACGAAACACAGCGGGCAGCCGAAGTTACCATTTTGCGAAACACCACAAATTCGCTCGGAACGGATAAAAATTTTATTGTCTGCGGCGATTTTAACATCTACAAATCAACCGAACAGGCGTACATCAAGCTTTTAGCCGACAATGGCACCAATGATGGCTATTTTATTGATCCGTTCCTGATGCCTGGTTCGTGGAATACCAGCAATTACGCCCAATATCACACCCAAAGCACGCGCATCAGGCAGTTTGGAGGTGGTTCGACCGGAGGCATGGACGACAGATTTGATTTAATGCTTTATTCGCAGGCTATTGCCGACGCGGGTGGAATGGCTTATGTTGCAAATTCGACCTGGGCAGTTGGTAACGACGGAAATCATTACAACGATTCCATCAACCAACAGCCAAACAACTCGGTTTCGGTAGCCGTTGCCAACGCCCTCCACAACGCATCCGATCATCTTCCGGTGGTTGCGCAGTTTACCTTCGAAGAACCACCGTTGGCAAGCAAAGTACAAATTCAACTCAACCAGGGCTGGAACGGAATTTCAGGCTATCTCGATCCCGTCAACTCAAACATCGTTTCGATGATAAGCCCGCTTGGCAACAGTTTTAACATACTCCAAAATCTCACGCAGGTTTACTGGCCACAGCAAGGTATAAACACAATCGTTAACTGGCAATACAAAAGTGGTTACATGATTAAGGTAAATGCCGACACAACGCTAACTTTCAACGGACTTGTGCCTGCAAACAAGACCATACAAATCGTTGCGGGATGGAACCTCATCCCGGTTTTATCGGATGCTCCGAAAGAAATCAACACCTTTTTTGGTTCCAACATCGACCATGTTCAAATCATTAAAGAAATTGCAGGTTATCAGGTTTTCTGGCCCGATCAGAACATTTTTACGCTGCAATATCTTCAGCCTAAAAAGGCCTATTACCTAAAATCCGATCAGGCATTCCTGGTCACTTTTTAGGGATAGAAGCGGATAATTCAAATAAATTCCTTTCAGCGTTTCGATGATGAAAACATACTGTCATTAATTCGATCTACTTTTCGTGTTCCCAAAAAACAACAACAAATTTCCCTAAATCCAACCAAATTATCTTTAGCTTTGTCCCTGTAAAAATGTTTTAAAGGATGCAAATTTAATTTCAACACAAAACATAATCATGAAAAGCAAACCGAACTTCATACTATTCCTTCTCCTTTTATCCTGTTCAATATTAGTTTATGGACAAACCAGTTCAAATCTCCAGCCCGGGATTGATCGTTGGAAAATCAAGATTTCCGCACCAAAATTCACAACAAACGACGATGCTAAGCCGGTATCGCTAAAAAAACTAATAGTTCTTCCCCTTCTCCAAAAAGAATATAGTACCGATAAATATTCCGATACCCTCATCCCCAAAAAAGTTGAAACATTAACCGAAGGCGACATAATCTCCACCAAAGGATATTTACATCTGGTAGCGTTGGAAAATTCAAGTACCGACCACCGCGACGGAGATTACCACATTCAGTTAACGCTCAATCCCACGTGGGGCGATTCCTGTTTTATCGTCGAAATACCTTACGAAGAATTTGTTTCAAACCCTCAATTGAAAACATTGTTTGCGCAAAACCGAAGTTTTATCCGGAAAAACCTACTCAAAAAAGAAACCAAAGACCCTTCGACCACAGGCAACATTATGCAAAATCCGGTTTATGTTAAGGTAACCGGACAGCTTTTCTACGATGCCATCCATGCAAGCCAGATGCGCAATCCCGATCCGGCCAAACGGAAATACCGGGGCAAAAAAGGCCGGAACACAACACCATCCCATTCATACACAGCCTGGGAAATTCACCCCGTAACAAATATCGAATTTGTTCCCAAACCCCAGTAAATCCCAAATGTTTTCATTAGACCAACCAAATTATCTTTAGCTTGGTCGAAATTATGAGTATTACAGTTATCAGGCATTATGCGCCGTTTACACTCATTTTCCTTTAAAAAATTATTTTCCAATCTCAAACTTCTTTTTCTATCTTTGAACCCCCGGTTTGGGGGGGACGTTGGATAAAACGCTAAACGTTAGCAACAATTATAAAACCAACAATATGACAAACATTGGCATTAAGATATTATTCAAAACAACAAATTTAATTTTGGTTCT
>CAIYZW010000643.1 GCA_903930725.1 uncultured Bacteroidota bacterium | reverse complement strand
TGGTAAATTTTCTTGTGGTCTACGAAACTTCCTGCTACGAGTCTATCCTTAGAATTGAAATTCTTAAGGTTTGCCGCGTAAAAACGGTGAAATATCAACAACTCTCTGTACTTTCGTTGTAAATTATGTGGTGATTAAAATTGGAGTTAAAATTCAGATTTGCTGTCGAAACCAGCGGAGGGAAGCGGAGACAGTTTTAAGTTAAACGCGCCTTCATCAGTAAAAAAACAGGATTAAAAAGTCGAAAAAAGTATCAAAATCAATGAATAATAATTTTTACCAATCCATCATACAGCAGGCACCCTTTGGTTATGCCTGCTTCGAAATTATTGCCGACAACCAGGGCAATCCTTACGATTACCGGCTTATCGAGGTAAACAAAGCCTTCGAAACGCATACAGGTTTCATCACAAAAGATGTCGTCGGCAAAACCTTCAGAGAGATAGTGCCTTATTTAATCACCGGGGAAGTAAACCAAAAAATAGCCAATTATGGAAAAATTGCACTCGAGGGGGGCAACATAACCACCGAGCAATACGCAAAACACCTCGGAAAATGGTTTAAGGTGAACATTTTTTCGCCCACTAAAGGCTTTTTTTCGACTTTGATCGAGGATATTACATCCCAAAAACTACTGGAAGAACAAACACTTGAAAGCCAGAAGCGGGCAGTGATGCAGCGTTCGGCAATTGCCGGCTTGTTAGAGGAGCAGGCTAAAGTTAATCTGAATCTTACCGAAGCGCTCAATCATTTATCACAATCGTTGTCGAAAACTTTGGGGGTTGCCCGGGCAAGTGTCTGGACGCTGTCGGAGGACAAATCGGAGCTTACCTGCCTGAACCTCTTCGATGGTGAAATCAGAACAAATCCCGGCATTTTAAAGCTTCAGGCTTTTATGTTTCCATCTTATTTTGATGCCATCAAAACCGAGAGCCGGATTTATGCCGAAGATGCTCAAAACGACCCGCGAACCATCGAACTGAACGATTACCTGCAAAGGAACGGAATAACTTCGATGCTCGATGCCGGCATACTTAACGAAGGTAAACTACTTGGTGTGGTTTGTTGCGAACATGTTGGCGAAAAACGCAAATGGAGCCCTGATGAAGAAGCTTTTGTAAGCACCGCGGCAGCAATGGTGGCGCAGCTTTTTGCCGAATCGGAGCGCCGGCAGGCCGAAAAACAACTTTGGGAAAGCGAACAAAAATACCGGCAGATATTCGATAACACACATGATAGTATTTTTATTCTGGAGGTTACCGAAAATCTGAAATTCAAGGTTTTAACCTATAATTTGGCCGAAGAAAAGGTGATTGGTCCAGTAGAAAATTTTGCTGATAAGTTTCTCGATGAATGTCTTCCGCAGGACATTTATTCGGGCATAAGTGCCCATTATCTGAGATGTATCGAAACGCAGGAAATACTGATTTACGATGAGGAGGTTTTTTGGAACGAACAGAAAAATAGTTTTAGCACGCAGTTAATTCCGCTTAAAAATGCGCAAGGCCGTATTTACCGGATAATTGGAATATCACGCAATATAACGGATACAAAAAACCTGACCAACCAACTCATTACCACTAACGAAACCCTAAAACAACTGAATATCGAAATTTCCGATGCAAAAACCCGGGCCGAAGAGAGCAGCGAAAACCTAAAAATAACACTCAATTCGATTGGCGATGCGGTAATTTCGACCGATACCAAAGGAAATATTTCAAGCATGAATCCCATCGCCGAACATCTTACAGGCTGGACTGATGAGGCTTCACGGGGTTTGCCGCTAATAAAGGTTTTTAATATCTTCAATGCGCTTACCAGGCAAAAGTGCGAAAATCCGGTACTTTCAGTTCTTGCCACCGGAAAAATTGTGGGCTTAGCCAATCATACAGTCCTTAAATCAAAATCCGGAAAAGAGTATCAGATTGCTGACAGTGCGGCTCCCATAAAAAATCCGAAAGGCGAAATTGTTGGTGTAGTGCTGGTTTTCAGAGATGTAACACAGGATTATGATTCAGCAAAAACCCTGGCAGAAAACGAAAAACGATACCGGACAATTTTTTCGCGCTCACCTTTTGGAATTGTCCAATTTAATGCCACAGGCACCATCATAGATGTAAATCCTGAGTTTATCAATATTATTGGATCATCAAAAGATGAACTTATCGGGATTGATGTTTTTAAAGAGTTAAAGATTAAGGCTTTGGTTGAGGCCATCAGGTTGGCGTTGAAGGGAGAACATGCCTTTTTTGAAGATGTTTACAAATCGGTTATTACCAGTAAAAATACATTTATCAAAGGACAATTTGTAAGCATCACCGATGGCGACGGAATTATTACGGGTGGAATTGGAATTATCGAAGATATTTCGGAAAAGAAGAAAGCCGAAGATCAGATAAAAATAGCTAAACAAACCTACCATGAGATTTTTAACTCGGTTTCGGAAGCCATCTACATTCAGGATGCCCATTCGGGAAAATTCATTGATGTAAACCGAGGAGCTGAAAGAATGTACGGCTGCAGCCGCTACGAAATTATCGGGCAAACGCCTCAAACCGTTGCTGCGCCTGGCCTCAACAATCTCGACGAAATTACAAAAGCTTCACAGGAGGTTTTTAGAAGCGGTATTCCGGCACGTTTCGATTTTTGGGCAGTACGCAAAAATGGCGAAATATTTCCTAAAGAAGTTATCGTAAACAAAGGCAGATATTTTGGTAAAGATGTGCTGATTGCCACAGCCCGCGACATTTCGGAGAAAAAGGAGGCTGAAAAAGCCATCCGGCGTGAACAGATTTTACTGCGCACCCTTATTGATAATCTGCCCGACACCATTTACATCAAAGACGCCGAATGCAGGAAAATCGTTGCAAACCGTGCCGACCTCAACATCATTGGTGCTGCCCGCGAAGCCGATGTTCTTGGCAAAACCGACCTTGAAGTTTTTAATAACGAAATTGGCTCACGTGGCTTTGCCGACGATATGAATATCATGACCACCGGCAAACCGGTAATTAACCGTGAAGAGTATTTTAACGATAAAAACGGATCACTCATCTGGCTTTCGACTTCAAAAATCCCACTCTACGACGACCATCGCAAAATAGTTGGCCTGGTGGGCATTGGCCACAACATTACCGAACGGAAGATTGCTGAAAAGGAACTCATCGTTGCCAAAGAAAATGCCGAAAAAAGTGATAAACTTAAAACGGCATTTATGAATAATATTTCGCACGAAATACGAACACCGCTCAACGGGATTCTGGGCTTTGGAGAGCTGATTTCGCTCACCGAACTTACCGACGAAAAACGAACGGAATATTTTGACGAGTTGCAGAAAAGTACCGACCGCCTTAATCAAACTGTGACCGACTACATGGATATTTCGAAAATTGTAACTGGCAATATGGACGTATATTCCAAGACTTTCGATGTTTATGCTTGTCTGGATGAATTATTCGCCAAAACCAGGAATTTATGTTCCGGGAAAAATATCGAAGTAAGCCTCGAATTGCCTGAGGAAGTTAAAAGCCTCCAGGTAAATTCCGACTACGAATTATTACAAAAAGTGATGATGCATCTGCTGGCAAATGCCGTAAAGTTTACTGTGCAAGGCAAAATTACTTTTGGTTGCAAAAGCAATGATCAACACATCGAGTTTTTTGTAAATGATACCGGACAAGGCATTGCCAGCGAAAAGCTGCAGCAGATTTTTGATGTTTTTATGCAGGAGAATACTTCGATGACACGCGGGCACGAAGGCAGCGGACTGGGTTTGGCCATTGCCAAAGGAATTGTGAGTTTGCTCGGTGGTAAAATCCGGGTCGAATCGGAACAACAAAAGGGTTCAACCTTCTTTTTTACAATTCCGTTAAACAAAACTGTGGTCGCCGTAAAGCACGAAACAATAAAGACCGGCAATATCAGCGCCGAAGTGCCTTTAGCTCTGGTAGCCGAGGATGATGATTCAAATTTCCTGTACCTCAAAATGATACTCAAAAAAACCGGTGTTGCAATCATTCGTGCCGAAAACGGAGCACAGGCTGTAGATATTTGCAAACAGCATCCCGAGCTAAGCATTGTGCTGATGGATATTAAAATGCCGGTGATGGGTGGATTAGAGGCGATGACAATCATCAAAAAACAGCGCCACAATTTACCTGTAATCGCCCTTACTGCGTTTGCACAGACTGGTGATGAAAGCAGGTTTCTTGATGCTGGTTTCGATGATTATCTCTCAAAACCACTCAAAAAAGAACTGCTATTGAAAAGGTTGGAGAAGTATGGAATTATCGAATCAGGAATTGGCAAAATACAATAATCCGATGGTCGGCAAAACACTTTTTATACGCGATTTATGAAAACAAAATCCATAAAAACTACCACACGGAAACTATTCCTCTATTTTGTGATGCTGTCGCTATTCTGGACAATACTTATCGTAATACTTGCAGTGCTGAATCATCGGCAGTTTTATAAAAATACCATGCAAATTGTAAAATCGAGTGCAAAGGATGCCTTTAACAAGGACATGGTTTATCGGCGGTGGTCAGCGCTGAATGGTGGGGTTTATGTGCCGGTTACCGAAACTACTCCACCCAACCCATTGCTGGCAAATGTGCCTGATCGGGATATTGTGACACCTTCCGGTAAAAAACTTACTTTAATCAATCCGGCGTACATGACACGTCAGGTGCACGAACTCGGTGCCCAACAGTTTGGGTTGCGTGCGCACATCACCAGCCTTAATCCCATCCGACCGGCCAATGCCGCCGACGAATGGGAAAAGCAGGCCTTACAAGCTTTTGAGCAAGGTGTTCCCGAAATGTCCTCGCTCGGATTTATTGATGGGAAAGAATATTTCCGCTACATGGGGCCAATGGTTACCGAAAAGGGATGTTTAAAATGCCACGCATTCCAGGGTTACAAAATTGGTGAAATACGTGGTGGATTAAGCGTCTCGGTTCCCTGGGAGCCCGTGCATACGCAGTTAAGAGTCCACATGATTTTTATCTTTTTAACCTATAGCGGGATTTGGATTCTCGGACTTGTGGGTGGTGGATTTATTCTGAAAATGATTTATAACGACCTGGAAAGGCAGAAAAAGATGGAGGAGGACATCCGCAAAAGCGAACAAAAGTACAGGTCGCTCTTCGATAATATGGATCAGGGAATGGCGCTTCACGAAATTATCCTCGATCCTGCTGGAAATGCCGTTGATTATAGATTCCTGGAAGCCAACAGTAGTTTCGGGAAAATGACAGGCCTGAAACATGAAAATATCATCGGGGAAACAGTGCTGGAAGTCTTACCCGGGACAGAGCAAAGCTGGATAGAAAAGTATGGAAATGTTGTTGCAACCGGCGTCCCGCTGCATTACGAGAATTACTCGAAAGACCTTGGGAAATATTACAGCGTTGTTGCTTACCGAAGTCAGCCGGGTCAGTTTGCAGTTATTGTTTCGGACATTACAGGCAGTCACCGGAATGAAGAAGAAATTGTGAAGAAGAACCAGGAACTTCGAAAACTCAATGCCGAAAAGGATAAATTTTTCTCCATCATTGCCCACGATTTAAAGAATCCTTTTAACAGTATTTTAGGGTTTAGCGAATTATTAAAAAACGAGGCACACAAGCAAAAGATTGAGGATGTAGTCAAATATGCCGGTGTTATCAATTCATCGGCACAAAACACTTTCGAGCTGTTGGAAAACCTCCTCGAATGGTCATTGATCCAACAGGGGCGAATTCCTTTTGATCCTCACACTTTGCTTTTAAACAGGATTGTTGAAGCCGAAATTGAAAATTTAACATATTATGCCAGCCAAAAAAACATCCTTATCGGGAATGGAATCACCGCCAGCATCATCATCGAAGCCGATGAAGACATGCTTAGCACCATCCTGCGAAACCTGATGGCCAATGCCATAAAATTTACACCCAAAAATGGTAAAG
>CAIYZW010000642.1 GCA_903930725.1 uncultured Bacteroidota bacterium | reverse complement strand
ATCCGCTTGTTACCGGGTTTCATTGGGGATCCCTTGACTTTCAATGGTATATTGAGTCGGGACAATCACAACCCGATCCGGCAAAAACCCCAACAGGATATCATGATGTAAACAGGTTCATTACCTTACCTCCTCATAAAGGTACGGGATTCATTTCTATTCCTGAATACACCAGAGCATATATTGCCGGTTCCGCGATGAAAGGAGAGACTCCGCTCGAAGTAGCCGAAAAAATAATCCGCAGTGCTGACCAGGCGCTTAAGTGGGCTGATGAGCAAACCATGGAAATGAATCAGGAACTTCGGATTACAATTGATGATATTAAGACAATTGCCTGGCTGGGAAAATATTACGCACATAAAATTCGTGGTGCAGCTTACCTCTCCCTGTTTCGTGAAACATTTGAAAAGAAGTGGCATGAAAAAGTTATTGAGGAGTTGAATAGTTCTGCCGGTTATTGGAGGCATTATGCTGCAAGTGGCCTGGCCAATTATTATAATCCGTTGTGGACCAACCGCGTGGGCAATGCAGATTGGAAAGAAAATTTTAGTTGGGCTCTATACGATATAACCGCAAACGGTGGTCAGATTAGTCTGCAATCGATGCAAGCCACTCCGGGAGGAACCATCCTTGAAGCGGAAAATGCAGAATATAAGGTATCGGTTTTAAAGTCCGATGTGGCAGGTTTCCTCGGAAAGGGGTACCTTGAAACAAGAGTGGGTGATGCAAAACATCAGGTGAACTGGACTTTTAATGCACCTGAAACGGGTAGCTATATTCTTGAATTCAGATATACGCTTAAACGAGAGCAGGTTTTTCCCTCTCCCGTCGAAATCAACGGAACAAAAACCGGCAAAATTGAATTCTGGAATACCGGAAATGCCGGCACCTGGGTTTGGGAACGAATTACCGTAAACCTTGAAAAAGGTGAAAACACAATAGGCATTTCGCCCGAGGGATTTGTGCTTTTAGACCATTTGAACATTGTTAAAATAGTCAATTTTTGATATAAGGAATGAATAAATTACTCTTTTCCCTGATAGCCGGACTTCTTTTTTCCTTTTCTGTAAACATAAATCTTGTTGCACAAAAAACAGATTTAGTAAATAAATGGGATACAATAAGGCCACTGGCTAATCCCGACAAAGGATGGTATCATCACATGCTCGACAATGGCATAGGAAAATACCTGATTCAGGATGAACGGGATTTAACCAGCTTCCCGGGAATGGATCACTTGTATTTGCGTCTGGCCTGGGCTTTTCTTGAGCCCGAAGAAGGTAAGTTTGACTGGTCGTACATCGATAAAATTGTGGAAAAATATGTGCCGTTGGGTTATAATATTTCGTTCCGCATCTCCTGCAAAGAAACAGGTCCGGCTCCAACAAGTGTTCCGAACGAAATAAATGGAATACGCTATGCAACACCTTATTGGGTTGTTAAAGCAGGGGCAAAAGGCATTGAGAGACCTGAATTTGGCAGTGCCTCCTGGACTCCTGATTGGGACGACCCAATCTATCTTGAAAAGCTGGATAACTTTCACAAGGCATTTGCCGAAAAATACGATGGGAAACCCTGGGTTCGTTATGTTGATGTTGGCAGCATTGGCGATTGGGGAGAAGGACATACCTGGAGTTCAACCCGGATTCCTCCTACACTCAGTGAGGTAAAAACACACATAAATCTTTACTTAAAACATTACAAAAAAACACAATTAATTGTCACCGACGATTTGCTGGCTTCCACAAAATCGGAAACAGAGAAACAGGAATTGCTGAAGTATGCCCTTGAAAACGGTTTCTCACTGCGCGACGACAGTCCAATGGTTCAGGGTTATATGCAAAACGATCTTGCCACCTGGACAGTCAGGCACCCGGAGTTTTTTTCAGAGGTTTACAAAACCATGCCTACCGTTTTTGAACTGGAACATTATGGAAAAGTAAAAAGTAACGGATACTGGATTGGTAAAAATGGTGTTGAAATAATCGCGGAATACAATGTAAGTGGTGCTGATGTTTTTCGAAATGCAGTGAAGATTATCCGGCCAACTTAT
>CAIYZW010000641.1 GCA_903930725.1 uncultured Bacteroidota bacterium | reverse complement strand
AGCATCAACGAGCAGCAACTGGCTCTTTTGTTCGAGCTTTTTGCGCAACACGGATGCCGAGAGAACGATACCCAGGGCAATTCCTGCAACCCCGATTACGATCATGATTAATATATCTCCCATCTTACATCAATTTTTAATAGGGCAACGAAGGGAACCAAACGAAAATGAAAAAACCCGCACCATTTCTAACCGAGAGTTTAGTAAACCCCAGGCTTAATTATTAAGGTTACCGTTAACTTCGAACGTCCAATGTTCCACTTGGGAATTCCGCCGTGGGCGGAATAAGGCCTGTTCTGAGTAAACTGAGATCACCTTAAAGTTTATAATGTTGAGTTTACAAACTGAATTTGAAATAATGCGGGTGTATTTTGTACAATGATGAAACAAGGTTGGTAAGTGCCTTGTCATGATTGCTTTCAAAGAACGAATGAAGTTATGTCTTCGACAGTTTATCTGCTAATACCTTATTGATTTCTTCCAATTTTCCAAATAACTGCTTTTCCTGAAATTCTACCTGTTGTTCAAGTTTTATGGCATTTGTGGCGTGTTGAAGCACCACCATTGCCAATAAATCCTGTTTGTCTTTGTATTCAAAATTTTCAGCGTAAGTATTGATGTTTTCATTAATTTGTCTTGCTGCATTTCTGATTGTTTCTTCTTCTTTCTTATCAATCTTTAACCTGTATTCTCTGTCAGCAATTCGTACTGTTATTAAAAAATTATTCATCAAAGTTAAATCAAATCATCATTAATCATTTAAAAGGCCGATACACCTGTCAACTTCCCGCAAAAGTTCGTTAATTTTTAGCTTTGCATTTGTCGTTTCCTGTTTTCCTTCTAATGCCTTTGCAATTTTAATAATCTTGTTTTTGTATTCTAATTGTTTAACACTAAGTTTTAATTCTTCTATCTCTTTAATTAGTTTAATATTTTGGGCTTTAAGCGCCTCTATTTCTTGTTCGGAAATTCCCAGGCGGCTCACCATTTCCCTTGTTCTGAACTCAATTCCACTTACCAATGTAATCATGTCCTTCATTATGATGCCTGCTACCTGTTTTTAATCGAACTGTACAAAAGTAGTATTTTTACCAATAGCGAATTAAATGATGTTAATTTTCTTGAGAAAGTAATTCCGATTGCTATAAAAAGGGATGATACATCCGGAAAATTATCGGCTAACCAGTTTTTGTTTTGATGGATTTTTTATTTTTATGGTCTATTAGAAAGGCCTATCCTATGACAGAAGAATTTTTACATTACATCTGGCAGTATCGTCTGTTCGATAAAAACGCTCAAACCACCGATGGTCAGGAAGTTTCTGTGGTTCATCCCGGCTATAAAAACACCGATGCCGGCCCCGATTTTTTCCAGGCCCGGATAAAAATCGGTGACACGCTTTGGGCTGGAAATGTTGAAATTCACATCAAAGCTTCGGATTGGTTTTTGCACCAGCATCAAAACGACGGGGCTTATTCCAACATCGTATTACATGTTGTTTTAGACGATGATCAGCCGGTTTTGGATGTAAATGGCCAGCCTGTGGCTACACTGGAACTAAAAGGTAAATTCAGTACTCACCTTTTTAATAAGTATCAGGCTTTCCTTTATAATAAAACATGGATTCCCTGTAACACGGATGTTTCGACGGTTGAACCACTGATCTGGCAAAGCTGGCTCGAAAGATTGGTTGTGGAGCGCATCGAACGAAAATCATCAAACATTAAGCGAATTCTTAACCTTAACCTGAACGATTGGGAGGAAACTTTTTACCAGGTTCTTGCCGGAAGTTTTGGGTTTAAAGTAAACGAACAACCATTTTTGTTGCTGGCAAAGTCGCTGCCATACACGGTTTTGGGTAAACATAAAAATAATCGTTTCCAAATTGAAGCACTGTTATTTGGCCAGGCGGGTTTGCTTAAAGATGATTTTGCCGAAGAATACCCGCAATTATTGGCAAAAGAATACGATTTCCTTAAAAAGAAGTTTTCGTTAAACCCAATCCCGGGACATTTATGGAAATTCCTGCGGCTTAGGCCATCAAATTTCCCAACCATCCGCATTTCGCAGTTTGCAGCGCTCATCCACCAATCTCAAAATTTATTTTCAAAAATATTGAGTTGTAAAACTTCGCCGGAAGTAATTTCCATGTTCGATTTAAAAGCTTCTGAATATTGGGAAACGCATTATCTTTTTGATAAAATTACTCCCAAAAGTGCCAGGCGGTTCGGCGATGCTGCTATGCTGTCCATTGTCATCAATACGGTGGTTCATTTTATGTTTTTGTATGGAAACGAAAAAGGTAACAATTCCAGCAAAGACAGGGCAATCGAAATTCTTACCACTTTGCCTCCGGAGCAAAACAATATCATCCTTGGTTTTGAAAAACTTGGTGTAAAAGCCCTAAATGCTTTTGAAACGCAGGCTTTGATCGAACTAAAAAACAAGTACTGCCTCCTCAAAAAATGCCTTCATTGCCGGGTTGGGCTAAGTTTGTTGAGGATGAACCGGTAAGGATACAATAATCCTTTGGATGCGATGAATTGTAAATATCCTACATTTGATAAACTTTAAATGATAAGCGAAGATGAAAATGAAACAATGGTACGAATTACTCTTTGAGAATTACGCTCAAAAGTACGAAAATGAGAATTTTACACATGGAACTATCGGCGAATGTGATTTCATCGAAAATGAACTCAGCTTTGATAAAACCGTAAAAATTCTGGATGTTGGCTGTGGCACTGGTCGCCACTCCATCGAATTATCCAAACGGGGCTACTCCATTACTGGCATTGATTTATCCGAATCACAACTTGCCAGGGCGCATGAAAAGGCAAAAATCAGCAATCTTAAAGTTGAATTCCTGCAATGTGATGCCAGAAATCTGCCATTCAACAACGAATTTGATGCGGCTATAATGCTCTGTGAGGGCGGTTTTCCCTTAATGGAAACCGATGAGATGAATTTTGAAATTTTGAAAAATGTCGCAAAAGCGATCAAAAGTCCGGGTAAATTTATATTTACCACGCTTAACGGGCTTTTCCCGTTGTATCATTCTGTCGAAGAGTTTTGTGAATCAACATCAGAAAAAGGTAATGCAACCTATCGCAGTAATACATTTGATTTAATGACTTTCAGAGATTTTAATATTACCGAAGTCGAAGATGATCTCGGGAATATTAAAACGCTCGATTGTAACGAAAGATATTATGTGCCAAGCGAAATTACCTGGCTGTTGAAATCGCTCGGGTTTCATAAAATTGAAATATTCGGGGCAAAGCTTGGGGCATTCTCGCGCAACGATAAATTGACAACCGAAGATTTTGAAATGTTGGTTGTCGCTGAAAAATGATTCGTTGCTTAAAGAAAACCAAATTTGGTAATTAAAGCCTTTTGTTTGCTTTCCTTTGTAATAAATTGTCAGGATACGATTAACAAAGTAATAAAATGAACTTTAGAAAAGTTTTGCTTGTTTTACTGGTGTCCACAACGGTTTTATCTGGTTGTGTAAACGCTCAAAATACCGGAAACATGAAAAATGACATCATCAGCAACGTGAAACCCCTTGGGTTTATGTGGGAAGTAACCAATCCTTTCCTTTTCTGTGCCCATCACAACGATCATTATCCGGCAGGAAATGATGAAATGGGACCTCCAGCGGCGTCGCTCAAAGGCAGAGATATTGGTCAGGATTTTACAATTAAGGATGGCTGGCGCATGTATCACGGTGAAACCATTCCGGGTTTTCCTGAACACCCACACCGCGGTTTTGAAACTGTTACGATTGTTCTTACCGGCATGGTCGATCACTCAGATTCGCACGGACAGGCCGGCAGATACGGCATGGGCGATGTGCAATGGATGACTGCCGGTTCCGGGCTTCAACATAGCGAAATGTTTCCGCTGCTAAACAAAGATGGCGAAAATCCAATGGAATTATTTCAGGTTTGGCTTAACCTTCCAAAGGCGAAAAAGTTTGCAAAGCCTCATTTCAAAATGCTCTGGCATGAAGATATTCCGGTTTATAAAGTGAAAGATGAAGACGGGAAACAGGTTGAGGTTACAGTTATTGCAGGAAATGTGGGTGATGTAAAAGCACTTGCTCCGGCGCCCGACTCATGGGCAGCTGATTCCGAAAATCAGGTTGCCATCTGGATAATAAAAATGGATTCTGGTGCAAAATGGACGCTGCCAAAAGCTGATACAAACATAAAACGAACACTCTATTTTTACATTGGCGATTCGCTTAAAATCGAAAACAACCTTATTACTTCTCAGCATTCTTTTGAAGTACAAGCCAATACAGATATTACGATCGAAAACAGCAATTCAATCAGCCATTTGCTCCTTTTGCAGGGAAAACCCATCAATGAACCTGTGGTACAGTATGGGCCTTTTGTGATGAACACAGAGGAAGAAATCCGTCAGGCGTTTTCTGATTACCGGGCAACTAATTTTGGCGGTTGGCCCTGGCCCCGTCCCGACAACGTGCACCCACGAACAAAAGGCCGGTTTGCAAAGTATCTGGATGGAACCGAAGAAAAGCCTTAATTTTCTTTTCGAAATACATCAGTGCCTTCGGTGAGAATGTGATTTCACAAATCAGTATTCACTTTTTTTTTTGAGAAGCTGGCATATTCAAAAGCCAGTCGGCATTTCGGTTTTAGCAACAACGAGTGGAAGTCCGTCGCGTTCCTGCACTTCAAGTGTTTTAAACCAGCTCAGGTATTCTTTTCTGATATCAACCAAAACAGAGCCTTTCTAACATGCATCAGGTTTTTCATTTTGGGTGAGATGGAGAAAACCTTTCGATATAATGCCGGTTTTTAAAAATTACCGGCGTTTTCTCAATAAAGGATTTCTGCTTTTTCGTAAATGGTTTTGATGGTTTCATCTGTGATGGGAGTTTTTCCTTTTTCGTAGCCCAGGTCTGTCAGCCGGAGATGAACGAATGAATCAAACCCCCGATTATTCATAATCTTGAAGCCACAATCTTCGCTGCAACCATCAATAACGAGCATGTTTTTGTTTTTTAAATCGTCAAATTTTTCATCGGGTCCTGAAGCAATCAGCGCCAGGCAACTCATTTTTCTGACTTTGTTCTGATTTAATTTCCTTGCCACTAGGTCTGAAATATGACCCAGATCACAGGCTCCTGAACAGGAAACAACACCATAATCGCCACAACCACAGATACACAATGAATTTTCCTGATTTTCCATATTTTACAAAAAATTATTTTTAATTTTCATGATTATCCAAAATTAACAGGCATCTAATCAGAGGTAAAAAATCACCACATAATAAATTCCTACACCGATAAAAAGCACAGCAATTACCCGACGGAACCAGATTTCGAAAGCTTTGACCTTGTTATAAACCGTCCCGACTTTTCCAACAGAAAAAGCCAGAATCCAGGCAAAAATAATGACTGGAATTCCGGTGGCGATGGCGAAAACAATCGGGAGGTAAAGCCCACTGGCACTGCTGATGGTCATCGGGATGAGCATCCCAAAATAAAGCACACCGCTGTATGGGCAAAATGCCAGGGCAAATACGATTCCCAAAAGTAAAACACCCCAAAACCCGGATTTGCTTTTTGCTTCCATCTTTTCGGTGAGTTTGCCAAGTCCCGGAAAATTAATTCTGATTACATCCAGCATCAACAGGCCGATGAGGATGAGCAGCGGCCCCAAAAGTTTTTCGCCCCATTGCTGCAGTGCGCCGGAAAGCTTAAAACGGTTGGCTCCCAAAAAGAAAATAATTCCGATGGTTGTGTATGAAATAGCTCTTCCGAGGGTATAAATTAGCCCATTATAAAAAACCCGCCTTCGGTTTTTGATGTCTTTGCTGATGAAGCCGATAGCTGTAATATTTGTCGCAAGTGGGCATGGGCTTACAGCCGTCATTAATCCTAACAAAAAGGCCGATAAAAACGGCATTTGAGAGTTTTCGTAAATATCCTGGAGGAACTCCATAATTGTAAATCCGGATTATTTTAAAAATTCATCAACGGTTTTCCTGATCTCCTTTTTTAACTTTTCAGGCTTGGTTCGGGCGTACATAAAAGCGTCGTTGGTTAGATCAACTTTTTGCTCGCCCGAAATAAACAGCAATGTCTGTCCGGAAACACCCAGTTTTTCGGCAAGTGCCTCATTGGTTTCTTCCTCAATATTCACCGAAAGGAAAGTAATTGTTCCTGCTTTCATCTTGTCGGAATAATACTCTTCGAGGGCTTTTTTGGTTTCACTTTCAACAGCTTCGCAGGTTGCACACCTTCTTTCATTGTGAAAATAATACACTTCAACTTTTTTATCGGCAGGAGCGAAACCTGAGCCATCGTTTTTTTTCTCATCTGCAGATGTGAAGGCGAAAGCCTGGGCTGCAAAAAAAGCAATCATCAAAACACTGAATATCTTTTTCATTAGGTAGGATTTTATTTGGTTAGAATTTCTTTTAATTCGGAGGATGAAGGCATCCTGCCTTTGAGCACGACCTTTCCGTCAACTACCAGGGCGGGAGTTGATGAAATGCCGTAACTCATGATGTCCATGATGTCTTCGACTTTTGAAACAGTTGCGTTTAAGCCCAGTTCGGCAACTACATCTCGGGTAGCTTTTTCGAGGGCTTTGCATTTGGGGCATCCTGTGCCTAAAACTTTTATTTCCATGCTAAATTTATTTATTATTGGTTGTTCGTAAAAACACGAACAAAATTAGGAAAAATATTATTCATCAAAGAAATTATTAAATAAATCTTTGGCTTGTTTCCAGTTTTGGCGGTTGAGACAATACTTTATTTTTGGAGGCTCGGTTTCACCCTGGATGAGGCCGGCGTTTTTAAGCTCTTTAAGATGTTGTGAAAGCGTAGATTTGGCAATTGGCAGTTCATCCGAAAGGTCACCACTGTAACAGCAGGTTTGCATCGAAAGATGCCTGAGTACATAAATTCTTACAGGATGACTCATGGCTTTGGCAACCCTGGCAAGGGCAGCATAATCGTCGGAATTGTAGTTTTTTAAATCCATTTTTATAATTATTACGCTGCAAAAGTAAAGATTTTGACGGGTTTGAAGGATTTTGGTTCTTCAGGAGTTCCGGAGCCTTCAGGAGTTCCGAACTCTTTGATGGTCCGGAACTCTTGAAAGTATGGTATTGTTTCGGAGGAATCAACAGCTCATTTCGCCTGCGTTTTTCTTGGCCGAAAGCAGGTTGTATGCGCCTTTTATCACGACTTTGGCAGATTGAAAATTGAATCCTTCGGGTAAAATTATTTCGGTAAATCCACCATCGGTAACTCCTTTTTGCACTTCAATGATGCGGTATTCAGTAAATGGCTTCCCGTTTTCTTCTTTGTCTTTCTCAAAAACAAAAATAAAATCTTTGTCATCAAAGCTTACGATGGCACCCGATGGAAGCGCTGTTACAACGTTGCTGGTTGCTTCGATGATGGCATTTACGTACATTCCTGGCAGAACATTTTTACAAACGCCGGGAACACTCGCATAAACCGTAAAGGTTTTATCATCGTTTATTGACTTGCCCGTTTGATAAATAATAGCTTCGTGCTGCTCGGTTTCATTATTAATGAAAAAGCGGATTTTCTGGCCTGTTGTGACCTTGTCGGCATCCTTTTCAAAAAGGGTAAGTTCGAGTAAAAGCTTGTCGCTGTTAACAATTTCGAAAAGCACATCCGAAGGGGAAACAAATTTTCCGATGTTTATATTTACCGTTTTTACATAGCCGGATATGGGCGAAACAACAACAACTGAGCGGCTAATATCATCTTCGTGCAGGTTGGCTGGATTGATGCCGATGAGCGCAAGTTTTTGTTCCAGCGCTTTAACCTGTGCTTTCAGGTTTTTATAATCAGCTGTAACCTGTTGCAGGTTTTCTTGCGAATACACCTCATCTTTATAAAGCGCCGTGTGCCTGTCGTATTCGGCTTCGGCGTATTCGAGTTTGTTTTTTGCTTCGAGATAATTTTGCTGAATATCTACAAATTCCTGGTTTTCGAGAATTGCCAGTGTTTGTCCTTTGCTCACGGCATTGCCTGGCATGAGGGAAGTACTTTTGACAAACCCGCCCAGCGGCATGCAAACTGTGGCCATATTTTGTGGAGCAACGGTAACTTTGCCACTAACTTTGAGTGTTCCGCTCAATGATTGCATTTCGATTGAACCGGTTTCGATATTTGCAAATTTTATCTGGTCGGCGCGCAGCTCGACAATATCTTCGGGGAGCATTTCCACTTCTTCATTGCTTTCGGAACCAGTATCTTTTCCGCCGTTGCACGAAACAAAGACACAAATTAAGATTGAAAAAAGGACTTTTGGAATAAAACTATATTTTGTCATAATTTGATTGAATTAATAGATTTTACCTGTTATAAATTCGATGTTGATAATTGTTTGGTTATAGTTATTTAAGGCATCAAGATAATTTTGCCTGATATCCAAAGCCCGGTTAAGATTAACCACATAATCGAGGTAATCCATCGCACCGGATTTGTAGCTTCGTGTTGCCTGGTCAATGATGATGTCGGCTTCGGGAATAGCCTGATTTTCGTAGTAATCGAGGCTGTTTTTGTATTTGGAATATTCGCCCAGTAATGAACGGTAACTTCCCGAAAGTGATTTTGAATAATATTCAGCGTTGGTTTGTGCAATCTGTTCATTTAGTTTTGCAGTCTTTATTTTTGAAGTGTAAGGCACAAACCAAAGAGGAATTGCAATTCCAGCCTGAAATCCGCTGAACCTGTCGCCAGCGCCAAAAGTACGGGAAACACCATCCACATCCTGAACTCCTTGCATGGTTTGACTGAAATAGCCAAAGTTAAGATCAGGCATCATTTTGCTCTTTTCTAGCTTCTTTTCAAGATTTGAAATTTCCACTTGTTGATGCATGTATCCCAACGAAGGATTTCCATCTAAAGCAAGGCTATCTGCGAAAGCATTAAAATCGGCGCGGTGCAGCACGGTATCAGCGGGATACAGCATTGTTCCGGTATTTAGAATTGATTGAAGTTTTTGGATATAAATCATCAAATCGGATGTTACCTGTTGCAACAGGTTTTTTACTTCGAGGCTTTGCGAGCGGGCCGTAATCATTTCGAGACGGTTGGTTTCGCCGGTTTTTGCCCGTAACTCAGCTGCTCGTCGAAAGCCGGAATACAAGCTGTCCTGATAGGCAAAGAGTTTTTGCTTGGAATGAAGATACGCCAACTGCCAGTAAACCTGTTTTACCTGCGTGGCAATTTCGAGTTGTGAGGATTTAAACTGCCATTCGCTGCTTTTTATGTTTGCGTTGGCGAGTTTATTTTGGTTGATATAAACCGTAGGAAAAGCCAGGGGTTGTGAAACTGTAAAACTGTTATCTTTTGTGTAAGAGTTAAACTGCCCGTATTGTCCATCAAAAGTAGTTTTTGGAATATCCCAGGATGCACCTTTTAAAGCATTCTGAACATCCACCGATAATGCCGCCGAACGAACTGCCAGATTGCTGTCCAAAGCCATTTTGATTGCTTGTGGCAGATTTATGGTTTTAGTTTCCTGAGCTATTGAAATGCCAAAATAGGATGAACCAAAAAACAGGAAAATGATTAAAGCCAACGTTTTCATTGGTTTAGTTTTAAACCGGAACCTGAATTTCTTAGTCGAAAAAATAATGTAAAACACCGGAAGAATTACCAAAGTAAGAAATGTAGCCGAAATCAGCCCGCCAATTACTACCGTTGCGAGTGGTTTTTGAACTTCTGCACCTGCCGAATTAGACAATGCCATTGGCAGAAACCCAAGCGAAGCAACGGCAGCAGTCATAATTACGGGGCGCAAGCGAATATGCAAACCTTTCAAAACCCTTTCGGTGATGTTGGCGATGCCTTCCTTTTCGAGGCGGTTAAACTCTGCGATAAGTACGATGCCATTGAGAACCGCCACACCAAACAAAGCAATAAAACCTACACCTGCCGAAATCGAAAAGTTCATATCACGCAGCCATAGCGCAAAAATCCCACCGATTGCCGACATCGGCACAGCGGTAAATATTAACAGGGTTTGTTTTACCGAATTAAAGGTGAAATACAGCAAAACAAAAATCAGAAGCAAAGCCACCGGAACTGCAATTGATAATCTTGTTTTGGCCGCTTCGAGGTTTTGGAACTGGCCACCATAGGAAACATAATATCCGGTAGGAAAACTCACCTGTTTATCAATTTTTTTTGTAACTTCGGTAATTACACTTTGAATATCACGGTTACGGACATTAAAACCAATCGTAATACGTCGTTTGGTATTCTCGCGCGAAACCTGCGCCGGCCCGGACTTAATTTCGATGTTGGCAATCATTTCAAAAGGTATCTGGCCACCGTTTGGAAGTGCTACCGAAAGGTTTTTTACATCATCGAGGCTTTGGCGGAAACCTTTATCCAACCTTACCACAAGCCCGAAACGTTTTTCTTCATCAAACACAACGCCCGCCTGACTTCCTGCAAAGGCAGTTCTTAATACACGGTTAACTTCACCAACCGAAAGACCATATTGTGCCAGGCGATCGCGGTTGTAATCAACCTGAACCTGCGCCAGACCAGTAACTTTCTCGACATTTATATCTTCGACACCTTCGATATTCGTTATAATTTTCTCGACATCACTGGCCTTTTCGGAAAGTGTAAACAGGTCGTCGCCAAATATTTTTACAGCAATATCTTGTTTTGATCCCGACATAAACTCGTTAAACCGCATTTGGATGGGTTGCTGAAACTCGAATTTTACACCGGCCAGAAGAATAAGTTTTTCTTCCATCTTTGCAACCAATTCTTCGCGGGTTGTGGCAGAAGTCCACTCACTTTTATCTTTAAGTGTGATGATATAATCGCCGGTTTCCATTGGTGTAGGGTCGGTTGGAATCTCACCGGCGCCAATTTTACAAACGGCATGTTTTATCTCAGGAAAATTATCCAATAAAATCTTATTGGCCTTCTCAACCATTTCAACTGTATTGCTCAGCGAACCACCTTGTAAAGTTATCACACCGGCTGCAAGGTCGCCTTCCTCCAGTTGCGGGATAAATTCGCCGCCAAGGCTGTTGAAAACAAATAAACTAAAAACAAATAAAAGAATAGCCGAAACCGAAACCAGTAATTTCCTATGGAGCGCAAAAGCAATAATCGGATTAAAAGCTTTGTGAAATCCATCAATCAACCGATCGGAAAAATTGCGTTTATGCACGGTTTTTTTGCTCAGGAACAAAGCGGAAGCCATTGGAACATAAGTTAACGAAAGGATTGCTGCGCCAAGTAAAGCAAAAGTTACAACTTGTGCCATCGGACGGAACATTTTACCTTCTATTCCAACCAGCGCCATAATTGGCAAATAAACAATAAGGATAATAACTTGTCCGAAAGTAGCCGAACTCATCATTCGTTTAGCCGATTCAAAAACATTGTCATCCATCTGTTGCTGCGAAAGCCTTGTAATTCCCGGGAGATTATTCTTACTCGTGAAAAGCCGGTGTACCACACTTTCGACAATGATAACCGCACCGTCCACAATCAAACCAAAATCAATTGCGCCCAGGCTCATCAGGTTTCCTGATACACCAAAAAGGTTCATCAGCGAAAGCGCAAAAAGCATGGCCAACGGAATTACCGAAGCCACAATAAGACCGGCGCGGAGGTTTCCCAAAAGTAAAACCAACATAAAAACAACAATTAATGCGCCTTCGATAAGATTTTTGGATACTGTTCCGATGGCACGTCCAACAAGATCGGAGCGATTGAGGAAAGGTTCGATTTTAACACCTTTTGGCAACGATTTTTGAATAGATTTTATTCGTGTTTCCACATCATCAACAACTTCGTGGGCGTTTGCACCTTTTAACATCATCACAACACCGCCAACAGCCTCGGTAGTATCAACCACAAAAGCGCCATAACGGGTTGCGCTGCCATATTGCACAGTAGCAACATCACGTATTAATATTGGAATGCCTGAAGGATTGCTTGTAACCACAATCTTTTCGATGTCTTCGATGGTTTTTACAAGCCCGATGCCCCGGATAAAATAAGCAGTTGGCTTTTTATCAATGTAGGCGCTGCCTGTATTTTCGTTATTCCGTTCGAGCGCATCAAAAATATCATTCAGCGTGAGGTTCATGCCCCGAAGCCTTTCGGGATTGATAGCAATTTCGTATTGTTTAACAAAACCACCATAACTATTGATGTCGGCAACGCCTGGAGTGCCTAACATTTCGCGGCGAACAACCCAATCCTGGATGGTTCGCAGTTCCATGGTATTATATTTATTCTCCAGACCTTTATCTACCGCAAGACGATACTGGTAAATCTCTCCTAAACCTGACGAAATAGGAGCAAGGCTTATTTTTGCAAGTCCGGCAGGAATTTCCTCCTCCGCTTCTTTAAGTCGTTCGGTTAATTGTTGCCGTGCCCAGTAAACATCAACTTCATCTTTAAAAACAACTGTAATTACCGACAAACCAAGCCTGGAAATAGACCGAAGCTCGATAATATCAGGAATATTTGCCACGGCAACCTCAATTGGCGCCGTGATGAAACTCTCCACTTCCTGCACGGCAAGCGATGGCGCAAGCGAAATAACCTGCACCTGATTATTTGTAATATCAGGGATGGCATCAATCGGAAGATTGGTGAGAGAATAGGTTCCCCAACCAATTAATGCAAAAACAAACAATCCGACGATGAATTTATTCTTAATCGAAAAATGAATAATCCGTTCTATCATAAAGTTTTTGAATAGAAAATTTAACAATGAAAAATATGACGAAGTGAATCCTTCGTAAAGAAATAAAAAAGTTTGGGTGAGCTTAAACTACCGGAGGAGCCCGCAGTTGCGGAATTCGTACAGCGCGTGATGGCCGTAAAAGTGTGTTTTTAACAAAAAGTTTTGTCGAAACACTGGCAGAATTGTAAGTAATGGTTTCGGTTTCGGTGGAAACCAGGAAATTTGTTTTGAATATTTTTTTCAGATCTGTTGAAACTACCGAAAACTGGCAGCCTTTACAGTCGGTGTGATGTTTTTCTTCGTTGCATTGATGACTAATCCCGGTTTTGGCGATATCATGGTTGCAGGTTTCGTTTTGTTGAGATGTAAAGTTGCAAACACTTTCGTTTACAGCATTAAAATGATGATGATGCGGAACAAGACCATGCACGAAGATGGCCAAAGCTGCCATCCACAACCAAAAAGCGGCGATATGTCTTAGTTTGCGATACAAAATAGTTTTACAAAATAAAATTTTGGCAAATGTAGGGGTTTTAATCAATCATGCACAATAACTGGCGACAGCCATGTCGAAAAATAGTATTTTATCAAAAGAAAGTCTCGCAGTGACTACAGTATGGTTGATGAAATGGTAAAACATTAAGCAGCCTTGTATTGGCGATATTATAAATTTTACTGATGGAATATGTATTATTTGATTTGATTTAATGATTTTGTAATCAATAATGTCGCCTCTACGAGGCTCGAAAAGATTATCCATTTACATTTTCTACCATAATTTCGCGCCTACAGCGCTAATTTGCCAACGCTTTGTTACCGAAGCGAATCATTAATATCAAACAGTGACATTGTAATATTCAACAAACGTTTTTACCATTCTCACGTTTAAAGCTCACACAATCTTTTACCGGGCAGGCTTACCGAACTTTAATACTGCGAGGTTTACAAATACTTTTTATTTATCCTCCACCGATTTGGGCAACATCACCAAAAATGGAATGCATCAACATTTAATTTTCGGTTTGATTACCAATTAAACCATTGTACTGGTCAAAATATTTATTGTCAATTATTCTCATCTATCATTTTTAAAAATTCCATTTTTCATTGGATCAAATTATAGTTTCTAATATAAAACTTTGGCTCGAATGTCGGCTTGGGTAGATTGCAAAGGTGTTTGTTTTGTGAATGAGCTAAAACAATTTTGTTTGTAAATCTATTTTTGGGTGAAATGTGCCGATGATAATAAACGGGTTTAACGAAACATGATGATGTGCCTGGGTTGTGCCTAAGAAAAAATATAGGTCTTTAGTCCGGGCAAAGTCGTCGAAGTATTTTTTGCGAACATCTGCAATAGCTTTTATTTCATCGCCATTATGCCGTGCAAGACAGTTCCAGTAAAGTTGTCCTGTTTCCCAATCTTCGATCATCATGTGGCTTTCCTTTCCTTGATTGTCTTTAAAAATGAATCTGAATTTATAAGGCAGTTTATGCACAACTTCAAATTTTCCTTCAGAGTTGGTCTCAAAAAGGTTGAGTTGGTTGAGTTGGGCTAATTTATTTTTATCCCAAACACGGTCAACCAACCCGGCAGTGAAATCTATAATTTCGGTTGGTTTAAAAACTGCTATCGAAGTACAGATGTCTTTGTTTTTAGCTTCTGCAATCAGTTCGGTAAGGTTGTAATATATTTTGCCCAAACAAACTTTACGGCGTTCGTCCCAATTGTTGGTGGTGCCAATGTGTCCAACAACTTTTATTTCGCTATCAATGTTTTTTGGCCGGAAACTTTCAGGTCTGAAATCGCTTGTATTCTTTACGAGATCAACTTCTATCCAATCGTATTTTTTGTATTGCTCGTCGTATGATTTCTTGCGGAACTGAATAGGATAAAGTCTTACCCAGGTGCCATCTTCTTTAAAACCTGCGGTGCAAACCAGTTCATCATACTTGGTCGAAATTGTAGGATAGGTTTTTACAGTTATCAATACTTTCGTTAACGCCATATCAGATGTGTTTTATTTCATAGTCGAAGCCAGGAAGGTTTTCGATTGCTTCGGCTAAATGCTTGCGGTGGCACTGGCAAATATTGGCTTCGAAACAAGTTAACGCAATGCGTTTATGTTGTTTTAAGAGTTGCAATATTTCGTTTTGATAAGCGGTTGTTTTGGTTAAATTGTGTTCGCGGTAAATGGCAAACAACTTATCGTAATCGCTTTGTGTGTGTAGTTGCTGACGTTGATCGGATTGAATACCCACTTCGGGAATATGAACATAACTGATTCCCAGGCTTGCGCAATATTTTTTAAGCTGGCTTTTGCTAAAGCCATACTTCATGCTCATCGGATTGTTTCGAACATCCACCAAAACCTTTACATCATTTTTAAGTAAACGAACCAGATATTCTTCCAGCGAAATGCCTTCATATCCGATCGTGTAAAGCACTGTCTTATTTCCTTTTGGTTTGGCCTGGGTAACTTTTTCAAATT
>CAIYZW010000640.1 GCA_903930725.1 uncultured Bacteroidota bacterium | reverse complement strand
TATCCAGATACCAGCATTTAGCCTGGAATGATTTTTCCAGAAACTCCATTTATCGCTAATGAAATTCCATCCCACTATTCCTAAAATAATCATAAAAGGTACAATGGTGAAAATGAAGCGTTCCTGTTTATTTGGGAAGTAGGAATGGAAGGCCAGAAACAGGAATGTTGGCAGGAAAACCAATAAATGCCGGCGCCAATTAACAAAAAAACCAATCAACAAAAAGATGCTGACGGGAGGAATCAAAACGCCGAGCAAAAGCAGGAGATAATTGTACCATCCGCCTGTGATGTAATTGTAGGCGTTATCGAGGTTATAACGAACATATTCGGTAAGCTCGGCAAAAGGCTGGTGCCAGATGAAAAAATCTATTCCTCCCTGAATCAGGATTACAGCTGCAAAGTAACCAACTCCGAACATAATCCCTTCTCTGAACTTTTTCTGGAAAAGCAACGCCAGGCCTATTCCACCACCGTAAATGATGGTCTGAAAACGTACCGAAAAGGCCAGCCCGACAATGAATCCGGCAAGGAGAAAAGTTTTTAGAAGCTTACTTTTTTCGTCATCTTTTAAAATCATCCAGGTGCCAATCATCAAAAAAGGCGTAGCCACAACTTCAACTAAATTCCGAACACTAAACCAGGGCATAAACCAAAGGACTGCCAGCAAAAGACCGGTTACCCGTGCGGTTTTCTTATCTGATAATTTCTCTGCAATTTTATAACCCAGGTAAACTGTGATGAGCGAAAAGGCCCCATGAATCAACCGTACCAAAAACATGCGCGATTGTGGGTTTTCGAGGCCAATAAAATTCAACATCGAAAAAAACAGGTAATGCAGGCCGGCGTAAAAAAATGAATGTCCGGTGGGGCCTTCGTTGCCGGCAGTCCAGGGGAGCCACTCGCTTACATCACCGCCATCAGCCCACGATTGCGCTACTTCGACAACCAGGAAATGGTCGTCGAGCATACCCCAGCCTTTGGCAAAAATTATGGCTATAAGTCTTGCTGCAACAGCCAGCCATAAAACGAAAGTGAGAGGTTTTTCCTCCCAACAGAATTTGAGTATCGAAAATATCTTTTTCATTGCCGGCCAAAAATAATACATAATCCGCTTCTAAAGGAAACGGAGTTGTGTTTTCGTAATATTTTGAATGTTAATTTGTTGATGAAAAAAGTTGACAATCGAAAAAACAGTTACTAAATGGGAAGGTTCAAAATTTCCCTGATTTGAAGCAGGTTTTCCTGTTTTTTTTCTTCTCTCGATTCGATGGCCGATTTGGTAAAATAGCGGTGATTGGTCAAAAAACTAATTTGTAGCAAATACCACTCTTTTAGTGTGGTTGGTTTGAAATTCTGAACCACCCATTCGAATTTGAGCCGATGGGCAATCATAAAAAAATCATCACGACCAAGGTAATCCAGGTCGGCATCACAGAGGATTTGCTCCAGAGCGCCGGTAGCGCTTTGCGGAAGTTTTGTGGTCATGATCATTTTGTTGATCCGGGCAATTTGATCCGAAGAGTAGCCAAAACCCGGTAAAAATTCTTCGGTAAGTTCTGTCGAAGCTAATTCGTGTCCGACATAGGTTTTTAACATTCCCGAATCATGAAATAGTGAGGCTGTCTGAAGCAAAACAAGGTCTTCGCCGGTTACATTTTCAAGTTTGGCAAGCCTTTCGACCGAAGTAAGCACATCCATTGTGTGACTGAGATCGTGGTAGTAAAGG
>CAIYZW010000639.1 GCA_903930725.1 uncultured Bacteroidota bacterium | reverse complement strand
CTAGTATCCATTTCAGCAATGGATTTTGTAGTATGTTTAATTTTCCGAAAGCTGGTGGTTTTCCCATGCGATGTGTCAATTCCATGTTTATTTGTGGCGATGTTGTTAATTATGAAGGTGAGAATTATAACACCATCCACATTGGCACCCAATGCTGGTTTAAAGAAAACCTGAATGTTGGAACCATGATAGATGGAATTGAGAGCCAGACCAATAATTCTGTTATAGAAAAATTTTGCTATGATAACCTGGAGTCAAATTGTAGTGTTTATGGAGGCTTGTACCAGTGGGACGAAATGATGCAATACTCCACTGCAGGAGGAGTACAGGGGATTTGTCCTGCCGGCTGGCATTTACCCACCGATTCCGGGTTGACCACTTTAACAACCTGCGTAAGCAGCAAAACCGCCAACCGCTGCAACAGTAATGTTGATTATATTGCCAAATCTATGGCTGCTACCACAAACTGGAATACTTCAACCAGCACATGTGCCATAGGCAATAACTTAGCCGCCAATAATGCAACCGGTTTTACAGGTCTTTCAAGCGGTTACCGCGATACCGATGGGGCATTCCTCGGCATTGGAAGCTACGGCTACTTCTGGAGTTCTACCCAGGTCTCTTCAACAGACGCCTGGTCCCGGGGCCTGCACTACTACAACGCTTACGTACGCCAGTACTACGGCCCTAAGGGTTATGGATTTTCAGTTCGCTGTGTCAGGGATTAATAACTATTTTACTATTTCGTTCTTCAACCACCCACAGCGACTTGTGCTGAGCGAAGTCGAAACAAGCGGTCGAATTTTTTTTTGAAAAACAGCTATTTTAGAAATAAGGTAACAAGGTTTTAAAAATATGGGAAAAAAAACAGATTTGTACTAAGGTTTAGGAGAGAAAAAGGATAAGGTTTTTAATCAAAATAATGGTTCCATCAGATGAAAACCAAACCTTAGTACAAAACCAAGCCACGTCGCCACTTTAACCTTATTAACCTTATCTTTCCGGGAATTAAAATTTTGATCCCGGCTGGCCAAATTTGCCTAAAGACGGGCTTTTTAATAGTTTCACCTTTTTAAAAGGTGAAAACTTTTTTTTCGTTAAAAATCAATCTTAAAATAAAACTGAACCTTTCAATCTCTTTCAAGTGTTAATTTCTTAACATTAAAAAAGAATCTCAAATATTTTAAATTATTACCTTTGCGCCCAATTTTAACGATAGTTTATTGAAAATCAAAGTATAAACTTTTAAATAATTTAATCATTTTTTTATGAGTAAGAATAAAGAAAAACATGTTTACCTGTTTGGTGACGGCAAAGCCGAAGGTGATGCCTCAATGAAAAACCTGCTTGGTGGAAAAGGCGCAAATCTCGCCGAAATGAACCTCATTGGAGTGCCGGTTCCTCCGGGTTTTACTGTTACTACCGAAGTCTGTACACTTTACAACGAAAAGGGTGCCGAATATGTGGTTGAACTTATTGGCGACGACGTTCGGAAAGCCGTTAAGCAAGTCGAAAAAATCATGGGAACCAAATTTGGTGACAAATCAGATCCATGTTTGCTTTCAGTACGTTCGGGTGCACGTGCCTCGATGCCAGGAATGATGGACACCGTTCTTAACCTGGGTTTGAATGACGAAGCCGTTCAGGGAATTGCTTTAAAAACCGGAAACGAGCGTTTTGCATGGGATTCATACCGTCGTTTTGTTCAGATGTTTGGCGATGTGGTGATGGGAATGAAACCAGCTTCAAAAGAGGAAGAAGATCCTTTCGAAGTAATCATTCATCATCTTAAAGAAGAAAAAAAGATCGAAAAAGATACCGACCTTACCACCGACGATTTAAAAGAACTGGTGAAAAGGTTTAAAAATGCTGTAAAAGAAAAAACAGGAAAAGATTTCCCCACAGATCCATGGGATCAGCTATGGGCCTCGATTATGGCTGTTTTTGATAGCTGGATGAACGACCGCGCAAAGCTCTATCGCAAACTCAACAATATTCCTGCCGAATGGGGAACTGCCGTTAATGTTCAGGCCATGGTTTTTGGAAACATGGGCGAAAATTCAGCTACAGGCGTTGCCTTCAGTCGTGATGCCGGAACCGGTGAAAACCTTTTCAACGGCGAATATCTGATCAATGCACAAGGTGAAGACGTTGTTGCAGGAATCCGCACCCCACAGCAAATCACCAAAGAAGGTTCGCTGCGTTGGGCAGAGCTGCAGGGAATTGCCGAAGACGACAGGAAAAATAATTTCCCATCGCTCGAAGAAACAATGCCAAAGGTTTATAAAAAACTCTTCAAGATTCAGAACGACCTCGAAAACCATTATAAAGATATGCAGGACATCGAATTTACCATCCAGGACGGTAAATTGTGGATGTTGCAAACCCGTAATGGCAAACGCACCGGCGCAGCCATGGTAAAAATTTCGATGGATTTGCTCCGCGAAAAGAAAATTGACAAACGCACTGCTTTGCTCCGCAACGAGCCAAACAAACTCGACGAATTATTGCACCCGGTTTTTGAAAAAGCTGCACTTCTGGCTTCAAACGTGGTTGCAAAAGGATTACCCGCTTCTCCAGGCGCTGCTACAGGTCAGATCGTTTTCCATGCAGACGACGCTGCCGAATGGGCTGAACAAGGCAAAAAAGTGATTTTGGTACGCATCGAAACTTCACCTGAAGATTTAGGTGGAATGAACGCTGCACAAGGTATTCTCACAGCCCGTGGAGGTATGACTTCACACGCTGCTGTTGTTGCCCGTGGACTGGGTAAATGCTGTGTTTCAGGTGCTGGTGGTATCAAAATTAACTACAAAGACCGCACCCTGGAAGCTGCCGGAACTATGTTTAAAGAAGGCGACTGGATTTCACTCAACGGAAGTACCGGTGATGTGATGGAAGGTCAGATTAAAACCATCGAAGCCGAATTAAGCGGCGACTTTGGTGAATTGATGGAACTTGCCGACAGCCTTGCTGTGATGGGTGTTAGAACCAATGCCGACACACCACACGATGCAAGAGTTGCCCGTAATTTTGGCGCAAAAGGTATCGGCCTTTGCCGCACCGAGCACATGTTTTTCGAAGGCGACCGCATCATCGCGATGCGTGAAATGATTTTGGCTGCTGATGAAGCTGGCCGCAGATTAGCGCTCGAAAAATTATTACCCATCCAACGTGCCGACTTCGAAGGAATTTT
>CAIYZW010000638.1 GCA_903930725.1 uncultured Bacteroidota bacterium | reverse complement strand
TAATAATTTTTGCAGGACCTCCAACTTGTGGAAAAACCACAGTAATCAGGCAGGTGATAAAACGAATGTTGGTAAAAATGTTGAAACCCGCATTTGTAAAAATTGATGTGCTTTACGCCGATGAAGACGAAACGATTGCCAGAGATTACGGGATTCCGACTAAGAAAATTTATTCAGGTGAGCTTTGTCCCGACCATTGCAACGTAGTGGTTTTGGATGAAGTGGTGGAATGGGCCGGAAGAGAAGGCGCCGAATTTCTGTTTGTCGAAACAGCAGGATTGTGCCTTCGATGTTCGCCTTATGTCGAAAATTCGCTTGGCATTGTGGTTCTGGAAGCCACCAGCGGGATGAATTTACCCCGAAAAATAGGCCCAATGCTTACTTTGGCCGACATCGCTGTTGTTACCAAAATTGATCTGATTTCACAGGCCGAACGCGAGGTTTTCAGGTACCGGATTCAGGAATCGGCAAAAGGAATCAGAATCGTCGAAAGTAACGCACTTTACGGCATCGGCATAGATCCGATTGTACGGCAAATCGAAAAAAGTACCGACATCGAATTTCCGATGTTTCTGAAAGGAAATCCACCGGTAGGAACCTGCACAATTTGCGTTGGCAAAAAGGAAATTGGCGCTAAAAACCACTTTGGCGTTTTGCGCACCATGGAGAGTGACTTATTTTATGTAGGCGAATAATATGACGAAAAAGACGGTTTATCTCGATAATGCAGCAACAACCCCGGTTGATGAGCGGGTTTTGGAGGTGATGATTCATTCGATGAAATCGAATTTTGGCAATGCCTCAAGCATGCATGCTTTTGGGGTAAACGCCAAAGAGACTTTGACCCACTCACGCGAAACTCTGGCGCAATTTATAAATGCCAAACCGGAGGAAATTATCTTTACTTCAGGCGGCACCGAATCGAATAACCAGGCTATTAAAGGCGTAGCATTTTCAAACCGTCATAAAGGCAATCATATTATCGTCTCTGCAATCGAACACGATTGCATCCTCGAAACCTGCAAATGGCTCGAAACGCAAGGTTTTTTTGTAACGTATCTGCCGGTAAACTGCGATGGAGTTGTTGATCTGAATTTACTTGAAAAACTCATCAACAAAAAAACAATCCTCGTCTCGGTAATGCACGCCAACAACGAGATTGGAACCATCCAGCCAATCAATGAAATCGGAAAATTGTGTCACGATAAAAATGTTCTTTTTCATTCGGATGCCTGCCAGACTTTCGGAAAAATAAATATTGATGTTATTAAAAACAATATTGACCTGCTGACGCTTAATTCGCATAAAATATATGGACCAAAAGGCGTTGGCGCTTTGTTTATCAGGAAAGGAACGGCAATCTCTCCCTGGCTTCATGGGGGTGGACAGGAGTTTGGACTTCGTTCATCAACCGAAAATATAGCTTCAATAGCCGGATTTGCCAAAGCTGCCGAACTTTGTTTTGACGAAATCGAAAGTGAATCAATGCGCGAACGGAAACTTCGCAACAAGCTATTTCAAAAACTTCATGAAACGTTTGGTAACGTTTATATTAATGGGCATCTTACGGAACGACTTCCGAACAATGCAAATTTCAGTTTTCATGGTCTGGAAGGGGAGACCATCCGGCTTTTGTTTATGCTCGATCAATTGGGAATTGCTGTTTCGGCAGGTTCGGCCTGCTCATCAAATCATCAATCCGGGGGGGCGTCGCACGTGCTGCAGGCCATCGGGCTTGACCCGTTTCAGGCCCGCGGCTCGGTACGTGTAAGTTTTGGACGTTTTAATGTTGATGAAGACATTGATTTCCTGATGAACGGATTAAAAATCGCTGCCACAAAACTGAATTCAATTTTCTCGGTATGATAAAAAATATGTTTTGTGAAATCTAATGAACACAACGTTAAAAGATTTCTGACTTTTGCAGATTCAAAAAATCCAAAAACGAAAACACTATTGTGCTACGTTGGAGGAACACATAAATCACTGATTTTAAATATTTAATAATTGTAAAACATGACTTTCGACGAAAAAATCAACAAAATCGATCTGCTTTTTGAAGCATCAAAACAGAACATTCATGGTCCTGCAGATTTTAAGGCCATCCTTGAGAAATTTACATTCGATAAGGAGGAAATGACCGAGCACCTGCTTTACCCCGAAGACCTGCCTTATGGAAGGAAATGTGCCTTTCAGTCACCGAATTTTGAAGTGGTTGTGATGAACTGGAAACCCAATGAACAAAGCAATATCCACGATCACGCCAATTCCTTTGGATGTGTGTATTCGGTAAGTGGAAAAGCCAACAATGTTTTGTACAACGGTAATCTGGAAGAAATCGCATGCGTTGCGCTTGTCAACAATACTATTGCGGAGGTTCCAAAAGGAATTTATCACGCTATCGAAAACAAAAGTGATGATTATGCAGTGTCGTTGCATTTTTATGCGCCACCAATGTTAGGAATGAAAGTCATTGATAAAGATGATAAAACAAAAAGTTATTTCGTAAAAAATGAATGTGGAGCCTGGAATCCGAAGCTCGAAGAAGTCCTCATAGCTTAAAAGAGGAGTAAGGGGCCGATTGCAAATCCTGATACGGGTTTCTTCAATAAATAAATTACAAATTCAATAAAACACTAATCATGAAAATTGCAGAAAACATAGGGGAATTAATTGGAAATACCCCATTAGTAAAATTGAATCGCGTCACCGACGGTTGCGTTGCTGACGTAGTTGCCAAACTTGAGTTTTTTAATCCGTTGAGTTCGGTAAAAGACCGTATTGGGTTTGCGATGATTGAGGATGCCGAAAAGCGTGGGCTGATAAAGAACGACACAGTTCTTGTTGAACCTACCAGCGGTAATACGGGCATTGCACTGGCATTTGTTTGCGCTTACAAAGGATATAAACTTGTGTTAACCATGCCCGAAAGCATGAGCATTGAGCGAAGGAATATTCTGAAAAGCCTTGGAGCCGAATTGGTGCTAACTCCGGCTGCCCTGGGAATGAAGGGTGCGATTGCAAAAGCTGAGGAAATTGTATCCGAAAGGCCTGGAGCTATTATTTTGCAACAGTTTAAAAATCCGGCCAATCCACAAATTCACCGTGTTACAACAGCCGAAGAAATCTGGAAAGATACCGACGGAAAAGTTGATATTCTGATTTCAGGTGTTGGAACCGGAGGCACAATTACGGGCATTTCGGAGGTCATTAAAAGCCGCAAACCCGGGTTCAGAGCCATTGCTGTCGAACCTGTTGCATCGCCGGTCCTTTCGGGAGGTGCGCCTGGTCCTCATAAAATTCAGGGAATTGGTGCTGGTTTTGTTCCGGATATTTTAAACACTTCAATTATTGATGAAATTATTCAGGTTACGAATGATGATGCATTTGCAACTGCCCGCAGAATCATCAGGGAAGAAGGTGTTTTTTGTGGGATTTCGTCAGGTGCTGCCGCTTATGCAGCCATCGAGGTTGCCAAAAGACCTGAAAATAAAGGCAAACTCATTGTTGTGATCTTCCCGAGTTCAGCCGAGCGCTATTTAACCACGGCTTTGTTCGAAAATATTTAACAAATACCTGGAATTTAATCAATTAAAATAAAATATTATGGAAACATTAACAAAATTCGACGAGATACTCGACTTGCTGCCAAAACTCGATTGTGGAGCCTGTGGCAGCAAAACCTGTGAAGAGTTTGCCTTTGAAGTCGAAACAAACCGTGAAGAACTAAAAAAATGCATTCACCTGAATGGTAAAGCCTCCAAACATGCCGAAAAAGTAAATTGTTTGGGCTGTGTAACCGAAGCAATGGGCGAAAAGATGGGCTGGAAAGATAATTTGAAACGGGATTTTGATTTCATCCTCGATATCGTTGAAGGCGAACCGGGCCCTTTGGAAACCATTTTGCCCTACAATCCGGCTTTGGTAAAGGAATTGGGTGTAAAAAAAGGTGATGTGATGATAGGCAGGCCAATGGGGATGTCGTGTGGTTGCCCGATTACGCATTGTGGAGTAGTAAAGAATGCTGATGCAAGAAATGGTGTGATTAACTGGTTTGTAACCGGCCCGTTAAAGCCAAGAAGCGAAGGTTTTATTGATATTGGTTATTATGTAGCCCAGGGCTATGAAGGCATTATCAAAGAATCGAACGTTCCGATAAAACTTGGGATGCGTTACTGGTTTCTTCCGCGTCGGTGTATGCTGCAATGGCGTCACAGCGGATTGGTAAATGCAGTTACAAGGATGAAAGATGGCAGCCTGAAAGTAAGAATTGAAGGGCTATTTATTGGATAAACCTGCTCCAAGCGTTTTTATTATCAACTGATTTTCGGTTGCAAAACAGCTAATATTTTTCTTTGTATTAATTTCGCCAAATGTTAATTGAAGAAATTTTGGAGAAAGACCATCTTGAAAAAGATGATATAATTAAGTTGCTCAAAATTGAGGATGCCGGCCATAAGAAGCAATTATTCGACAAAGCCTATCAAATCAAGGAAAAGTACATTGGAAAATTGGTTTCACTGCGCGGCCTTGTCGAATTCTCGAACAAATGCCGCAAGAACTGCAACTATTGCGGTATAAGAAATGCCAACAATCACGTATTCCGCTATTCAATTCCAAAAAAAGAGGTCTTATCGGCGGTGCAATTTGCCTGGAAAAACAGATTTGGCTCTGTGGTGCTTCAATCCGGCGAACAAACCGGTAAAAGGTTTATCGAGAACATTGATTCGTTGGTTAGAGAAATCAAACAACAGACAAATAATGAAATTGGCATCACGCTTTCGTGCGGTGAACAGACTTTTGAAACTTACGGCAGGTGGTTTGAAAGCGGAGCACACCGCTATTTGCTGCGCATCGAAGCTTCCAACAGCGATTTGTATCACAAGATTCATCCTCCCGACAAGAATCATGATTTTGAGGCACGAATAAAAGCACTCGAAAACCTTAAATCATGCGGTTATCAGGTTGGTACCGGTGTAATGATCGGCCTTCCTTTTCAAACACTGGATAACCTTGCCGATGATCTTTTGTTTTTCAGGGATTTCGATATTGATATGGTTGGAATGGGGCCTTTTATCGAACATCATGACACGCCGCTCTATAGTTTGAGCGAAAAATTGTTGCCCCAAAGTGAGCGGTTTTTTCTGAGCCTAAAAATGATTGCCATTCTCAGAATCATGATGAAAGATATCAATATTGCCGCTGCAACTGCACTACAGGCCATTGATCCTTTTGGACGTGAAAAAGCACTCAAAGCCGGTGCCAATATTATCATGCCAAATATTACACCTTTAAAATACCGCAAAGCGTACCAGCTTTATCAAAACAAACCTTGCCTCGATGAAAGTGCCGAAATGTGCAGCGATTGTTTAACAAAAAGAGTTGGATTAATGGGTGAAAGTATTCATTTTGGCCATTGGGGCGATTCGCCGCATTTTGCAAATAAAACATCGCAAAAATCAATCGAAAACCAATAATCGAAGGTAATTTAAAAACACCAACACGCTGATTTAAATAGTGCACGCCTAACCTGAATTCCTTTTCAGGATTGAAACTTCGCCGGTTTTAAAAGTAAAATATCGTTGCACCGTGTAACTGTAAATCACTGCAATTACGGTGATAATCATTTTTGAAACTGTTGGCCAAATATGAAGATATTCGACGAATAATTTGAGTAAAACATAGTTCAAAAGTATTGATCCGCTAACCGAAATTGCGTACCTGACCAACTGTGTCCGGCCATGAATAGTGGAGCTTAGGAAGGTGATGTATTTTGCAAACAGAAAACCAGTTGTAAAAGTTATCGGGAAAACAATCAAAAAAGCCGCAATGTAAGGGCTGATGGCCACAAATCCAAGATCAATAATTTGTTTTTGAAGGATAAAGTTATAAAAACAGAAGTACAAAAAAATGTCGAGCGCTACATTAAAACCACCGGTTGCTGCGTAACGGTATGTTTCGGGCGGAATGATTTTTTTGAAGGGCTGATAAGTCCATTCGATGATGCGAAGAATAGTTTTCCTGATAAATTTTTTTCGGGCCATTAACGATAAATTTGGCAATAAAAATCGAGGTGCAAAAGTAAAAGGATTTCTGATTAC
>CAIYZW010000637.1 GCA_903930725.1 uncultured Bacteroidota bacterium | reverse complement strand
TCACATAACGGATTACAGCGTGGTTTGGATTGTGGGTCTGGATAATCACTTTGCCGCGTTTGAATTTCCGTCCGGCACGGCCACTCACCTGAGCCATCAACTGGAAACTGCGCTCAAACGACCTGAAATCAGGATAACTAATTAAGCTATCGGCGTTCAGGATTCCAACTACGCTCACATTGTCGAAATCAAGGCCCTTGGTCACCATTTGTGTTCCTACCAGAATATCAATTTTACGTGTTTCAAAATCGCTGATAATGTTTTGATAAGCGTTTTTTGTTCGGGTTGTATCTAAATCCATCCGCGATACGCGCACATTTGGAAATATGATGGCGAGATCTTCTTCAATTTTTTCGGTGCCAAAACCCTGCATCATCAGACCGGTGTTTCGGCAGTCGGGGCAGCGGTCGGGGATGTGGGTTGAATAGCCGCAGTAATGGCATTTTAACAGGTTATTTTTTTTATGATAAACCAGCGTAACATCGCAATTTTTACAAACAGGCATCCAGTTGCAGGTGTTGCACTCCAGACGAAGCGAAAAGCCGCGCCTGTTCTGGAAAAGGATGACTTGTTCTTTTTTGGCCAGCGCTTCTTCGATATGCGAAATCAGGAACGAGCTGAAATGCGATTTCATTGTCTTGCGCCGTGTTTCGCTTTTGATGTCGGCAACCAGGATTTCGGGCATCTGCAGACCACCATAACGCTCGGTCAATTCGACCAATCCATATTTTTTAAAGATGGCATTATGAAAACTCTCGATGGAGGGCGTTGCCGAACCCAGCAATGTTTTTGCGCCGTGCATCTGGGCCAGGATAATGGCCGAATCGCGGGCATTGTAGCGGGGCGCCGGGCTGTATTGTTTGTACGAAGTGTCGTGTTCCTCGTCAACAATCACCAGTCCAAGATTGCTGTAGGGCAGGAACAGCGCCGATCTTGCGCCAAGTACAATCTGATATTTATCGCTGGTGCCCGCCTCAGAATTTCCGTTTTGAATGACTTTATTCCAGATTTCGACGCGTTCGAATTCGCTGTATTTTGAATGATAAACACCAACCCTGTCGCCAAAAAATTTACGGAGGCGGTTGATGATTTGGGTTGTGAGCGCAATTTCGGGAAGCAGGAAAAGCACCTGTTGCCCGCGACCGATCACCTCATCAATGAGTTTTACATAAATTTCGGTTTTGCCGCTCGAAGTCACACCGTTTAAAAGTACGATGTTCTTTTCTTCAAAACCCTGTTTTATCTTATCGAGTGCTTCCTGCTGTTTTGGTGTGAGCAGGATGGATTCCGCTGTGGCAACCGCATCAAATTCTTCAAGGCGGCTGCTGATCTTATCAAAAACCTCAAAAACACCTCTTTTTTCGAGGGCAGTCAGTTGCTGTGCACCCGTGTTGGCCGCCGTCAGCAGGTCTGATTTCTTAACGACCACAGTGGCAAAATCTTCATTTGCGGCAATCCGCACGAAGGTCATCAGAATTTCGAGTTGTTTGAAAGCGCGCTTTTCGAGATCATTAAAAATATCCCTGAGTTTTTCTTCGGAATGATAATCCTGGCTGAGTCTGACAAAAGTTTTGACTTTCGGTTTGTAACTGTCGGTAAGTTCTTCTTCGACCATCACCACCTTTTTTTCGATGAGGTTTTTGATGAGCGGGATAACTTTTTTGTATTCAACAATCCGCGAAACTTCACTGATGGTAAGTGTTTTCTGGATATCAATGGCTTCAGCAATCAGATATTCCTTTTCGTTGAACTGCGAGGTATCGCCATTAAAATCAGGATTCTGGACAATCCGGGTTTCGCTGGCTAATTTTAGTGCCGATGGCAACGCCACATTCATCACTTCGCCCGGAAAACACATGTAATAATCGGCAATCCAGTCCCAAAATCTGAACTGAAGCTCGTTGATGATGGGCGATGGATCGAGGATGGCGAGCACATATTTTGGAACAAAACCCTGGGGAACTCTTTCATGGATGGTTTTTACGAGACCGGTGTAGATTTTATTTTTCCCAAACTGCACTACGACGCGGCGCCCAACCTCAATGTCGTCGTTCATCTCAAAGGGAACACGATAAGTAAATGCCCCCGGCACAGGCAGCGGTAACAGGATTTCGGCGAAGAGGGTAATGCGGTCCATTTTAATTTTGTGTTGAAGGCAAAAGTAGGGAAATTTGGGCAGGAACATTATCGGAAATCAGAATTGGGTTGAAGAATCCGGCAATCAAAAAATAGTATTACGTTTACCCTAAATTCCATAATAATTGTTTGACGACAATTATTAGTTAATATTCAGGTCAATTTATTAGTAATTAATGATTTAAACGAAAAATGCCACAACATCTCCTCATCAAAACAATAAGAAAACCAGAATGAAAAATTGGATTTTTGTTTTACTAATTATTGCTGTAAGTCTTTCGATTTCTTTGCTTTCCGGTGCCTTGAACTGGTTGAACCAATTTGTAATTTGTGGAATAACATATCTGCTTGTTGGTTTTATTTATCGTAAGGATTTCAGAATTTCGAGATTAATTTATGGCACAATAGCGGTGTTGCCGTTTTTATCAATTTATGCGATACATGTTGTCTTTCATAGTTTATCACATGTTTACCCCATTGCATTTCTACCCTTATTCAGCATTTTTACCGGACTACTATTTAATAAATTGTTTGCTGATGGGATGTCAAAGTCAATAATAAGTACTTACATTTCGACGAGCATTGCTATTATCCTTTTATTGGGATATTTCGGAATGCCAAACTGGCTTGCTTATTCGTTTAGCAAAAACAATTCTGATCGTTTTGATGCTCCCCCTATTCAACCTATCAGCGATAACGGAGAGACGTTCGATCTGAACAATCAATCCGGGAAGATTTTGGTGTTAGACTTTTGGAGCACCAGTTGTGGCATTTGTTTTAAAAAATTTCCAGATTTCGATCGGCTAAAACAGAAATACGCATCTCAAAAAGACATTGAATTTTATGCCGTTAATTTAATTCAACCGAGAGAAGAATTAGGCTCAGTTAAGAAAATCACCGGCTCATTTTCCTATTCTTTTAAATCACTTTACACCGATAACAATTCAGCCCATCAAATCAGGGAACTGCTGAAAATTGAAGCAGTGCCTACAATCGTTATCATCAGCAAAAAAGGTGAAGTGGTTTATACCGGCGATTTGAACAC
>CAIYZW010000636.1 GCA_903930725.1 uncultured Bacteroidota bacterium | reverse complement strand
GTGGCATCAGTAACAATCACCATCAGTGTATTAAAAGCATCAATGTACTTTTTGTTATCAGAAAAATTGAGACCTCTTACATAAATTTCTTTGTATTTATTATAATAATTGTAATAAACATCACTTAACTGGCTGATTACCACCGTATCGAATGGACTCACAAAGGTGAACGGAACAAAAAGTTTTACATTCCTTTTTGGAAACGACATAATCACCTTTTCGATCTTTTGTTCAGTATTCAATACAGGCTTTAATGCTGCCTGAGGTTGGATGTCCAGGAAACCCTGCTTCATTTTTATTAAACTCAGATCCTCAAGCACTTCGCTTTCTTTAAAGTAATTCTTCCCATCAGGCGTAGCAGGAACTAATGTAAAAAAAATATTTTCATAACCGAGAAACTCTTCGGGTGTAATACCACTTGCCCCGTTTTGATTGGAAAAAGTAATTTTGACAGTCAAAAAACCGCGACCCTTTTCTTTATAATTCAACTCGGCAGATTGAGAAAACAGGCTACATGCTAAAAACCAGGCAAAAACCGCCAATAAAATACGACCAGAAAGAATGCTATTTTTCATTATTTTAAGTAATAAAGTTTCAGACAGCAATTTTATAAATTATTTCCCAAATTTCCGATTTAAATATTGATTTCCGTGAAATTTAACGAAACTTTCTGAACTACATTGAGCATTTAATCGGAAATACAGCTGGAAATCAACACATGGAAATTGCCCTTCATTGTCCTATAAATGAATCAATCGGGCGATTCTGAGCTTTTCCGGAATTCAATTTTCGACCAAACCTGCCAATGAAAAAATATTGTAATAATTTAGCCACATCGAATTTTAGATCCTATGATATTTGAAAAGATAACTGACCTATTAGTTTTACGCGATATTGCCAAAACTATCCGAAAGCAAATCGTTTTAAGCCTTGCCGAAGCAGGCTCTGGTCATCTTGGCGGTTCGCTGGGTCTGGCCGATGTTTTTACTGTGTTGTATTTTAACCAGCTGCATCAGAATCCCGAAAATCCGTTGTGGCCTCAGCGCGACCGGCTAATTTTGTCCATAGGCCATGTTGCACCGGTTTTTTACGCCACTTTGGCTCTGGCCGGATACTTCCCAAAAGAAGAGTTGAAAACTTTGCGCAAATTAGGTTCAAGGTTGCAAGGACACCCTGGACGGGATCACGGTTTGCCGGGCATCGAACTGTCGGCTGGCTCGCTCGGACAAGGTCTTTCGGTGGCTGTCGGGATGGCTTTGGCCGCCAAAATGGATAAACAAGAATGGAAAGTTTATAGCATCCATGGTGACGGCGAGTTGCAGGAAGGTTCCATCTGGGAAGCTGCCATGAGCGCCTCCCATCACAAACTCGACAATCTTGTCGCCATCATTGACCGAAATCATGTTCAGATTGATGGCCAGGTAAGCGATGTTATGGAAATTGAGCCTTTGGCCAAAAAATGGGAAGCCTTTGGCTGGCAGGTTTTTGAATGTGATGGCAACAACATTGCTCAATTGATCGAAACTTTTGAAAAGGCAGGAAAAATTGGGAACAAGCCATCTGTAATTATCGCGAACACGCTGATGGGAAAAGGAATTAATAGCATTGAAAATGATTACCGCTGGCATGGAAAAGTCCCTTCACCCGATCAGGTCGAAGATTTTTTGAAACAGATTGACGAAGGAAGTTAGTTGTTTCGTGTTTGTCACTTCGACAAGCTCAGTGCAAGTGTTTTTTGTGATTTGTTTTTGTGATTTGCGCTTTGCGCTCCGCACACTGCGCTATGCTTTTAACAACATCAAAGATTAAAGAAAACTTTATATC
>CAIYZW010000635.1 GCA_903930725.1 uncultured Bacteroidota bacterium | reverse complement strand
AGCGAGCTGGATTTGAATGGAATAGTCACCGATTGCCGCCGCTTTTCTCTGTTCTATCCTGCGTGTCTCCTGCATCTGCAAATCGCTAAAATCCTTGTAGATTCCCGCCCTAGGGCTGCCTGCGCCGTCTGTGACAATGACGCTGGAAAACCATTTGTCTTTTTTTCCGAAGCACTCGGAGATCCCATGGTATGCGAAAATTTCCGTGTCATCCTGGTGTGCGGCAATGCTGAGATGTGTCGTCCTTTTTAACGCCTCTATTTCAGATATCCCGTCCGGAATGAACACATCGGCCTTCTTGCTTGTAAGTTTCATTTGTTTAGCCCTTTTCCTTGTTAATTTTTCCGTCCCGGAAAATTTTTCTTACTTAATCCTCGGCAGGCTTGCAGCTGCTACGGCCTGTCCGTGCCTTTTCATTTTCTCGTCGGGAGTCCTGAACTTTATCTTGTCCCCAAGTTCCGGAAACTCCGCTTTCAAAACTTCTTCGGCCCTGGAAATTATTATTTCGCCGCCCGTTCCGGAACTCACCCTTCCCAGCAGGAGGAGGTTCCTTATATCTTACATTTCGGAATACTGGGCGACTGCGTATCCGAAGTAAGTTCCGATGCTGGCGTATATTTTTCCGGCGCGTTCATCGCCTTTTTTCATCAGGTTTTCGCGGATGAGTTTTATAGTTTCGGCGGATAAATGAATAAATCCTTCGGCCTTTGCCCGGCGCTGCTGGTCGGGTTTCGATCCTACATCAACCATGTTGGCTTTTCCTTTCGGGTCGGTATGTGTGAGTCCGGGCATATTGAATTTGTTAAGAAAAAATTGTCTGGAATATTATTTTTGAATTTTGAATTTTGAATTTTTTTTTAATTATCCCCCAATATTACTAAATCCGTTAACTGTATTCATCAAACCTGCTTCCGGCTTATTTTCCAGTGCCATTTTTAATGCAATTTCAGGGCCGTATTGCCGCACATCAAATTCGAGATCGCTAAAAAGGCAAGGTTTTATTTTGCCATTGGCAGTAAGCCGGAGGCGGTTACACATTTTACAGTTACCGCCTTCGCCGCCTTGCACAACGCCAAAATCGCCGGTTTCGAGGTTCATTTCGCGGATAAACCGCACCCCGAGGTTTTCTTTTTCGGCGAAAGCCTTAACCTGCAAAGCATCCGGTTCGAATGAATTATTTTTGACTACACAGTTTATTTTGATAGGCAGAAGTCCTGCCTTACGGGCTGCTTCGATGCCTCTAAAAACCTGCCGGATATCACCAAGCCGTGTTATTTCGCTGTATTTTTCGGGGTTGATGGTATCGAGGCTGATGTTTACACGCTGAAGTCCGGCATCGGCAAGCGGCTGGGCATAGGTTTCGAGAAAAGTTCCGTTGGTGGTCATGCTCAGATCTTTGATTCCATCAATACGGGAAATCATTTTTACAAGATCAACAATGCCTTTTCGCACCAAAGGTTCGCCACCGGTTAAGCGCATTTTATCAACGCCAAGTTTTACGGCGGCTTTGGCAACTTCAACAATCTCATCAAAAGTTAAAATATCCTGATGCCTGAGAGATGGCACTCCTTCGGCGGGCATGCAGTAGAGGCAGCGCAGGTTGCAGCGGTCGGTCACCGAAATCCGCAAATAATTAATCCGCCTGTTAAAACTGTCGTACATCCACCAAAGCCCCTTCTTCAAGTTTTGATTCGCCTAAACTGAGGGCAACAATTCCATCGGCAAAAATGTAGGAATGGATGTGTGCCGAGCCATGATATTCGACAGGGTAAACCTTGCCGGATTTGATGAAAACAGGAACAAACGATTTTCGTTTTGTCTGGCGGCGGAGGTACGTTTGTCCCATCGGGAGCTTTATCTCCAAAGGCTTGAAATCGAAACCCATCAGCGCAAAGATGAGTGGTTTAACCAGCATTTCAAATTGCACAAACGACGAAACCGGATTTCCAGGGAGCCCGAAAAGGTATTTCCCGTCTTTGGTACCAAAGACCGTGGGACGGCCTGGCTGCACGGCAAGACTTTTAAAATGAAGGCTGATGCCGAGTTCTTCAAGGATTTTGGGGACATAATCGAAATCTCCCATCGAAACGCCACCGGTAAGTAAAACTATATTGCTGTTTTGGAGTGCTTTGGTGATAAATTGCCGTGTTGATTCCTCCGTATCGGCGGCAATGCCAAAATATTGTGGGATGGCGCCAGCCTTTTGAACCTGGGCTATTAATTGCGCCGCATTGCTGTTTCTGATTTGTGAAGGAGCAGGAGTTTGGTAGGGTTCAACCAGCTCATCGCCAGTCGAAATTATCCCGACTACCGGACGACAGAAAACTTCAGGTTCAACGCAGCCAACCGAAGCTAAAACTGCGATTTCCTGCGGACGGATGAAAGTTCCCTTTTTTAATACAACTTCATTTTTGCGAATATCTTCGCCCATGAAGCAAATATTGGCCGAAGTCTTTTCATTTACAAACCTGATATGATTTCCGGAAGTTTCGATGATGTGCTCAACCATAATTACCGTATCGGCACCATCGGGAACCATGCCGCCGGTCATGAGTTTGGCGCATTTGCCGGTAGTAATGGTTTTTGCGGGAACCTTCCCGGCAGGAATGATTTCGATAACTTCGAGTTCGCCATTCAAATCGGTTTTACGACAGGCATAGCCGTCAACAGCCGATTTATCAAAAGGCGGCATATCCATGTCCGATCTTACATCCACGGCAAGAACCCTTCCCAACGAACCGGCCATTTCCACTTTTTCGGTACCCAAAACCACCGCCGAACCAACCACTTTCTGGTAAGCCTCCTCAAACGTTATCATTTCGTTATGCTTCATGCCTGCAAAAGTATAAAAACCTCAAAACGGAGATTTTAACAGCGTGTTGTTGGTGGGGTAATTTACCGGTGGAAATATTTGGAATATTTGAAATTCTTAACGGGAAATTGAAAAAATGTCCAATGTAAAATGTCCAATTCAAAATGTCCAATGTAAGATAATAGACCCTAGCACGCTTTACAACACCGAAAATTCTTAAGGATGAAACCTGACAGCGTCCGAAGGTCCTGTCAGCGTTTAAACCACCCCATCTCCCAACCTCCCCCTCTTCCTTCACTACTTCGCCAGCGGCCTTTTCTTGATCATCCCGCCTTTTACATCCTTAATATTGTGCATGATGATGAATGCGGTTTTATCAATTTTGTCAACTTCCATCTGAAGTTTGGAGAGTTCAAGCCGGGTGAGCAGTGAATAAACGATGTCGGTTTCTTTTAATGGTTCTCCTCTTTTGGCAAAGCCTTTTTTGCCGGAATAAATGGTGCAGCCTCTTCCCAGTTTCTCGATTATTGCGAGGCGTATCTCTTCGCTTTGCTCCGAAATGATGGTAACACCAACGTACTCTTCAATTCCCGAAACAATAAAGTCAACAGTTTTGGAGGCGGCCAGGTAAGTTAAGATGGCGTACAAGGCAATTTCGACTGAGAATACCCAGGCGGCAACCGAAAATATCAGTACATTAAAAATCAGGATGGTATCACCGATTGTTAACGAGGTACGGCGGCCAACGTAAACGGCTAAAATCTCCGTACCGTCAATTACCGAGCCGCCTCGTATGGCCAGGCCGATTCCAAGGCCCAGGAAAAAACCACCAAACACGGCAATCAGCAGTTTGTCGTCGGTTACGGTAGGGAAATTAATGAGCGACACCGTAATGGCAAGCAAAACAATGGCAATAAGGCTTCTGATGGCAAACTGACGGCTGATGGTATTAAATGCCAGGAAAATAAACGGGATGTTGATGACAAGCAGCAAAATAGGGAACGAAATGCCGGTTATTGTGGTTACGATCAGCGAAATACCTGTGACGCCGCCGTCAATGAACGAATTGGGAAGCAAAAAGCCTTTAAGGCCAAAGCCGGCAGATAAAATACCAGCCAGGATCAGGAAGCTGTCGCGCACAACGTGGCCCAGCTCAATTTTTGAGTTTTTTAATTCTTTCGCAAACTCCTCGATGGTGAGCGTTTGGCCTTTCCTTGAAAGCTGCCGCTTTAATGTTTCGGTGATGATGTATTGAAAAACCGCGTTCATGGTGATTTGTGATTATGATGATGTTTCAAAAGTAGGGAATATTTCAGGTGGATATTGGAAGCCCCTGGGATATTATAATAAAAGGTTGGATAAAACCTGGCTTTAATGGTTTTTGAATTCAGACTATTCCAGTCAAAATGAATGATTTTTTTTCTTAATCCTGCAAAAGATTTTGTTAGTCAGATGGATACCATTTACGAAGCAATGCCTGATTCTCTGAATATCCTCTCCCGGATTGATTCGGCAACAAAGTTGTTTAATGTCATTTTTTCCTCCATAGCAAGCAGGGATGCTTTTTTATGTAAGTCGGCCGAAATCCTGACATTAAAATTTCCTTTAAAAGGTTTTTCGGCAGCAATCCCATTTTCCTTACAGTCGGTCAAATACACATCAATTGCGATTCTGAAATCGGCTTCCAATTCCTGCCCGGTTTTTCCTTCGTACGAAATAAGCCCTTTAATCCCAAGAACTCTTCCGTAGAGCAGATCATCCTCCTTGCTGTACTCAATACTTCCAGAGTAATTTTTGTATTCCAGATATTTCATAATCCTAAAATTTCTTTAATTTGTTTTAACTGATATTGTTTCATAATGCCCGTGGGATGCGGTTTATGCAACATGAGTGGCACCCCGTCCGAATTGAGAAACCTGACTCTTGAACCGGAGGTTTTGCCTTGTTTTATTTCCTGAAAACCAAAATGTCCCAATAAATTAACCAGCTCATCAAAATGAAAATCTGATGGCATTTCCAAAAAGCGTTTTATCAGTTTCTCTTTTTTCGACACAATGCAAATGTAACTGTATTTAGTTGCAAAAATAGTATTTTCAGTTTTGCTTCGCATCAAAAAGTCTATATTTTTAAAATTTCAAAAATTTACACCATTTTTTGACCTGAATAATTCATCACTTTTACCAATCGAACCCGGATTCTCCAGCAGTCGGACAAGTATCGCACGAATTTTTTTCTTAATCAGTGTAAATCTGTAAAATCAGTGTTATACGTGTTCTACGAAAAATTAATGAATAGACCAGGCAAATCCCTGGTTCCGATGAACCAAATCGAATTCCTTTTGTTTAATTAATTTGGATATTAATTCAACAATTCAAGTTATGAAAACTGATAAATACAAAAAATCGTTCATCCTTACATCTTTTATGCTGGGTATTATAATGCTGACATCAATAACGATGTCGGTTCATGCACAATCAATTACCCTGCTATCACCGAATGGGGGAGAAGTCTGGACTTCCGGAATCGTCGTGGAGATCAGTTGGTCCGGGCAGGAACTTGGCAGTACGCTAAGGCTCGAATTTTCGCCGGACGGGGGAAATGAATGGTTTTTCTATGGTGATGTTCCTTCGGCACCGGATGGAGGCATTTTCCCGATGTTTGTGCCCAATTATTCCACAACAAATGCCTTGCTGAAAATCACCGACTTCATCAATCCCGTTGTAAAAGATAGCAGCGATGCAACTTTTACCGTTATCATCAAGCCAATCAGCCTTTATCAGCCGGCAACCGGATCCGTTGTTTTTGCAAACGAGCCTACTTATGTCAACTGGCTCATCTATGTACCGGGCATCAGCCTGCTCAATTCCGAAATATCCACCGACAATGGCCTTACCTTTGTCCCTGTAGCTCAAAACATCAATGCACTGATGGGTTACACCTACCTTGTTTTATCAGACACGCCGGCCGAAACATGTATTTTCAAATTGTACAATGCCGCCGATCCTTCGATGTTTTGTCTGAGCACACCATTTACCATCAGAACAGTGCCTGTCTATACCCTTACCTCGCCCTCAGGCGGAGAAATCGTGAATGTTTACAGTCCGCTGACCATCAGCTGGACTGTTGAAAATCCTTTTACCGAATATTGCGACCTGGAATATTCAACCGACAACGGCGAAAACTGGATAACCATCAACAATGGCACCAGTCAGGGGAATTCAGGAAGTTACGAATGGACGACACCCAATATTAACTCCGATGAATGTATGATCAGGATCAGGGATTTATACGTACCAACATCCAACGACTCCAGCCCTGCATTTACTATTATGCCCTTCCCTGAGACACAACCTTGCCTAGTAACAACCGACAGCCTGACCAACTTTAATGTGATCATCTGGGAAAAGCCTGTTTCTGATCTTATCGCCGATTTCCTGGTTTATAAAGAAACCGACGAAGCCAATGTTTATGAAGTTATTGATACAGTTGGCTATGAGGAAATAGCCATGGTCACCGATGCCAGTTCTAACCCTGACATAAGGCCTTATCGTTACAAAATCGGGTTCACGGATGCAGACAACAGGGTGTTCCCGGCAGGCGATTACCACCAGACCATTCACCTCACCATCAACCAGGGCGT
>CAIYZW010000634.1 GCA_903930725.1 uncultured Bacteroidota bacterium | reverse complement strand
GGGTATCGGTTAAAAATATAAATCTGATAAAATTATATTCTGGATTAATAAACTTCGCCATTTTTCCTAAAACACTTCAAATTGATGATTGTTTTCCAATACCGTCAAACAAATTTCTCAGACCATCACCATTTTCAGGTTTCTACTCGAACACTTTTCGCATCAGTACCGAGCTTGAAGCGATAACGAAATCGTTTTTTTTGAGCAGGTTGTTCAAAACGGCAATGTTAAATCCGGTAGAAACTGCATTAATAATTTCGATGCCACGTTTTTTAAGAAATTCAATCGTAAATGCCTCAAGCATATTCGCAACATGGTCATGGTCGTGACCTTCTGCAATGCCAAATTGATAATAAATGGCCTCTGTATTCGAAATGAATGCCCCCGAGCGGAAAGCAATCAATGTATCTGTATTCGAATTAATCAGGCCAAGAAGAAATTCTTTGGGATAAGTTGTAAAAGACTTTCGCAAATTAGCAACAAGGCGATCTTTCGAAAACTGATGCCCTATAAGCGGATCATTTGAGAAACGGTCATCATCAAGCGATGTCATTAAAATTGCAACGGACTTTTCGAACAACTCCTCTTCGCCAATCATCTCCAATTTAAAGGGGAAAAATGAACGTGTGCTAATGTCGATGTTTGAAGTATTTAACCGTGTGCGGATGCGAAACTCGCTGAAACTGTAGCCGTTTGCTTCCAATTGCTGTATCGAATGAAGATCGGTGGCATCAACCGCAAGGTAAATGTAAGCCGGATTGTAGCGTGAAATGATATCGGCCTCAGCTTTCGTGATTTCTTCGGCTGATTCCCATTCATGGATGCGCAACATGTTACGACCCATCAGTTTTGATTCGGTTTTTAAAACGTTAACCTGCATGATTCATATTTTCATTTTGAAATTTCATTCAGGGCATGAGGATAAAACCAGCATACCTTTCTCTGGCAAAATTAATAACTTCCTGCTGGTTACTGCAAAATCATTCAAACTATTCAAGGGAATTTTAAAAATGACCGGTGGAGAATAATGTATGGAAAGCTTTTGATTTCCTGATATTCAGACGAACCGGGTTTGTTTTTACCAAAAGAGTCTTTTTGAAGAAATCTGTTTTTTGAGCATTCATTCTTTTCTAACAGGATGAAAGTACCAGAGCCATTACCCATTCAGACTGGATTTACAATAATTTCAGTTACAGGCAACCAAAGAAGCTGAGCCGGAATTGGTGAAAAGAGGTTATTCAAAATATGCTCGGTCACGAAAAATAGGATTTACAACAGCTCAGATGAAATTTTCATGATTAAAATTTGCAGTTTAATCTTAGTTTTGCGCCCTCAAAAAAAAATTACCTTCAGATGAATACAAAAATATGGCTTTCTTCACCGCACATGAGCGGTAATGAAGAAATATTCGTAAAAGATGCTTTCGATACCAACTGGATTGCACCGCTCGGGCCACATGTGGATGGTTTTGAGGTAGATCTGCAGAAGTTTACAGGTGCCGGTCATGCTGCTGCG
>CAIYZW010000633.1 GCA_903930725.1 uncultured Bacteroidota bacterium | reverse complement strand
TGCTGCATTTTTTCCTGCGCGCTTTATTTCTTCTACTTTTGCAAAAATATCATCCATTTTTAGTCCTTTTTTCATGAAAATTAAGTCGAACAAAATTAGTGATATCAGGCAATTCTATCTTGGTGAGTTATCAGAAATCTTTTCACCGCAGGAATCCACCATTTTTTTGGACTTGATTTTTGAAGAATTCCTTGGGCTGTCGAGGATGGACAGGATTTTAAATACCGAAAAACGAGCAACCGAATCCGAAATTCTAAAAATCCATTTCGCAGTTAAAGAACTCGAAAAACACAAACCAATCCAATACATTTTTAACAAAACCGGGTTTTATGGTTTGCCGTTTTTTGTTGACGAAAACGTCTTAATACCGCGACCTGAGACGGAAGAGCTGGTCGAATGGGTGCTGCGGGAGCTTTCCGGAAATGACGGGTCTATAACTATTCTGGATATTGGTACAGGCAGCGGCTGTATTGCAATTACATTGAAAAAGAATTTTTCGCCTGGCAATGTCTGGGCTATGGATATTTCGCCGCAGGCACTGGCTGTTGCCGAAAAAAACGCACGCTTAAACGCGGCTACTATTCAGTTTTTGCTTTTTGATATTTTGGAAAAACAAGGCCTCGAAAATCTTCCCTGGTTTGATGTGATTGTGAGTAATCCGCCATATGTGCGGAATTCGGAGAAAGTTTTGATGCAAAAAAATGTACTGGATTATGAGCCTGCCCTCGCTCTTTTTGTTGACGATAATGATCCGTTGAAATTTTATCGGGCAATTGCTGAATTTTCGATGATTAAACTGAAATCCGATGGTTTATTATTTCTCGAAATCAACGAATCCCTCGGTGCCGAAACAGTTGCTTTACTCAAAACTACCGGCTTTTCTGACATAATTATCCGAAAAGACATCAATGATAAAAACAGGATGGTAAAGGCTATAAAATATTGATGTAAAGGCTTTTAATGCAATAAATCCGGAAAGAAATCCGCCAGCACATCCAATGTTATTTCATGGATTCCGGGTGAGGTTTTTTCGTTAGGGCCGGTGATATTTAAAATTCCGATTTTTTCGTCTCCGATCCATTGGGTCACCATCCTGAAATTCCGGTTTTTCGATAAATTCCAGACAAATACAGGTTTTTGATGATCCACCGACAAATCGTAAGCAAGCTGGGTTAAAGGATCCATTTCCTCAAAAATGATAATCAAAACGCCATCACTTTCGAGAATATTCTGAAGAACCAGGCTGATGATGTCACCGGAAAAAAATTCGTAAAGAGGATATCTGTAAGGAATTATTCCATTTTCATCACGGCGGCCTGCCTGGCACCAGCCCGAACAGCTCAATCCATTGCACAGGGCAAAATCAAGCGCTGCACGCTCAACCCCGGTCTGGCCTCCGCTAATTATGTTCAGATTATTTTTTTTGAAGTTCAACGATAAAGTCCCTTTGAGATTTGAGTAAATTTATTGAATAATAGTCAACCGCGAATATGCTTTAAAAATTTCAATTCTTTGTTAGTTTGACAGATAAATCTGATATCCGGCAAATTTCATCAAAACTTTTAACATGATTTTGATTTAAATTTTTAGGTCATTTTCGATGGGCTCACCGGCAATCTCAAATCCTTCGAAAGTTTATTGTTAATCCCGCTCTCCAAAAATCGCACTGCCAATCCTTACCATGGTACTGCCTTCGTCAATGGCCGCTTTGTAATCACCCGACATGCCCATCGAAATTTCCTTAAAATAAGGAACGTCCTTAAAAAAATCAGTTTTCAGATGATTGAATATTTCCCTCAAACGACTGAATTCGCGATGAATCTGGGCGATGTTATCGGTAAATGTAGCCATGCCCATCACCCCACAGATGTTGATGTTTTTGAGATAATCAAATTCCGGAGATCCGAGAATTTCGGTGGCTTCGGCGATATCGAGGCCAAACTTGGTTTCTTCTTCGGCAATATGAAATTCGAGCAGACAATTAATTATTCTCCCTGCCCTGAAGGCCTGTTTATCAATCTCAATCAATAGTTTAAGGCTATCCGCTGCTTCGATCATTCTTACGAAAGGAGCCAGGAATTTTACTTTGTTTGTTTGAAGATGTCCGATAAAATGCCATTCGATGTCGTTGGGAAGTAGTGGCTGCTTGTTGATTATTTCCTGGGCTTTATTCTCACCAAAAATA
>CAIYZW010000632.1 GCA_903930725.1 uncultured Bacteroidota bacterium | reverse complement strand
GGTTGAACAGCGTCACCTTGTTTGAAATCCGATTCGGTTTGGCCTTGCTGGCATCCGGTGGTGTGCAATTATCTGGCTGATATTATTCACGATGGATTGGGAAACTTTTTAACTGCGCCTTCAGGCTCCTATGGTTCTGCCTGGGGTTATGATTGTCGTTTGGATTCCTGCAATTACTGGGCTATTTTGCATGACTTCACCGAAATCAGGAATATGGGATTTAATTCCATACGCCTTATGGGACCAATCCCGGAAAAGGACAGCGTAACAACTTTAGGATTCCAATACGTTGCAAGTTACTGGAACAATCCTGTCACAGCTACACAGATTATCAAAGAAATAAGCCATCCTTACGATACAGGAACTTCTATGAACTTGTTGTTAAAGTCGTTGGACAATATTTTGGCTATTGCTGATTCGTGCGGTTTGAAAGTAATTCTGGTACCCTCCACTGGTAAATTGGCTCAATCCCCAGATGCTGTTGACGATGTCGCCAACTATTTAAAAGTATATGCTGCCCATTTTGCCGACAACCCGGCCATCCTGGCCTATGACCTGTACAATGAACCTATATGGGTTGACAATTTAAAGCATTTTGATCCAGCTTATGATCACAATAAATATGAAGTATGTCAATACGTAAAAAGTTGGTACGATTCGGTAAAACTGGGCGATCCGAACCATCTGGTCACGATGGGTTTATGTACGTTTAACGATGTGATTGAATGGGATCCCGGGATCATGAAGCTGGATTTTATTTCGGAGCATCTTTATCCAAATATGCGGCCAGAGGAACATTACAACATTGATACTGCCATGATTCGTTACAGGGATGAACTGATCTGGACTGCCCGCAATGTGCCCATCCCCTGGATTGTAGGAGAAACAGGGTTTTCAGGCACGGATTACCAATTTCCACCATTTAATGTTGCTCCTCATACTGATACAGCCTATACTCACCCGCCTTATGTTTGGGGTTCCATAGCTGATCAAAAAGCATTTGCAGATACGGTTATTCAATTGGTACGTGATTGTGGCGCTTCAGGTATCTCGTGGTGGCAGTTTCAGGATACATTTTGGGGTCAGCGTCCGGATTCAACGCCACCTGCCGAATACAAGGAGTCGTTTTTTGGCATTCTGAACTCTGGCAACTGGAGTTCGGGCAGCGGATATGAACCGTTTCGTAAATCCACAGTGGAATCTTTCCAGCAATTTGACCCATCTATACCACCAGGTGAATTCCCTGATCAAACCGCAATGTTTTATAATCCTTTTAATTTCAGTCAGATTAATCGTGATACAATTAGTGGAACGGTACTTAATTATTACTCCAATCAGCCGGTCAAAGATGCTTTTTTAATTCTATGGAGCAAGATTTATCTTCATAAAACATTTAGGACTAGTGCATTTACAAGTCTTTATAAACATTATACTTTTACTGACCCAGCAGGTGCTTTTGTTGCTTATCCGGCCCCTGATAATTTACAACCATCAACGATCGATGACATGAAAATTTCAGTGCCGGGATTTGAGAGGGTTGAAAGGGGATGGAGTTCTCCTTACAATAGTTCAAATTTGGGATGTACTGATGGAGAAATATTTTATTTAAAAGGTACAGGTTGGCAATATGATGCCATAATTGCTGATGAAACAATCAGTTATGGACAAATTAGAAACTATCAGGGGTGGAATTCGTTGTCTGTTTCCGATCTCGTTGTTCAATCAGGAGGAATTAGTGATCTCAGTGCCCGGACAGAAATAGATCTATTAAACACCTTTGACGCTTTTTCCGGGAGTGAAGTTTACGTTTTCATCGCGCAAACTTTCCCGGAGTGCAATGATTTTTCGACGTTTTTAAAAGGCGGAACTCTTTTTTCAATTGTGGAAAAAGAACCTGCAATGGAAATAGAAATTAGTTTTGGTAAATCAAATGATAGTTTTGATTTTAGTTTGTATCCAAATCCTACAACTGGAATTACAATTTTACAAATAGAGAATCACCTGCCAAAATCTTCCTTTGTAAAAATCATTGACATGGCGGGTATTGTAAAAATAGAACGGGAGTTGGTTGAAAGCATTATGGATATTGATATTTCAGGGTATTCAAAAGGAATTTATTTGGTGCAGGTATGTTACGAAAATATTGTAATCAATAAAAAATTAATCCTTCAATAAATAGCAACGATGAGACCATTTTATATAAAATTAATAGGAATAATGACTTTGTTATTATTCCCGTTTATGATGTTAAACGCTCAAACTACTTGGCAATCGGCCATCCATTTTGGAGGTGTTAATGCTGATTATGCCGGCCCCGTTTGTTTAGATAAAACTGGCAATGTTTTTATTGCCGGAAGATATTTTTTCCCTCAGGCAATTTTTGGCAGCGATACATTGCCTTCGCGGGGAACATATGAACTTTTTATCACAAAACTTGATCCGAAAGGCAACTATTTATGGACAAAATCAGCAGGGGGATATAATCCTCAGGGTGGATCGGAAGACTTATGGGATATGTACTGTGATTTAGGGTCGAACTCGTTAGTCCTTGCAGGAACTATGGTAGGGAGCGATAAAAATATCGGAGGTTGTAGTTTTGGTGGCGAGGATGTGGTTTTTCTATCAAAAGTTGATACTGAAGGATTTTGTATTTGGGCAGTCAAACAAGCTGATTTGGGAAACCCTTACATGATCAGTATTTGCCCAGATAACACCGGCCATATTTACATGACTGGAAACACAATGTACGAGTCATATTTTAATGGAACCGAACCTGTTCAGCCCGGGGGATTTCTTGCAAAATTCAACGCCTCCAGCGGTTCATTGATGTGGGCAAAAAAAATCCTTGATAGAAATGGATACCTTTCAGATGTGAGTTTTTACAACGACGGATTGGTTATCGGTGGTGGTTCTGCGGTGGATATTTTAAATCTGGACAGTAGTAAAGTTATTTGCCGAAACAGGGATACATTTATATCGCGGTTTGATACAAACGGAAATCTGATTTGGGTCAAGACCATGGGTGGACCTAATAGAGATGATGGCGGTGATATTCAGTTGGATGTATTTGGCAATATTTATACGTGCGGGATTTTTCAAGGCATGGCCAATTTTGGAGATATCATTTTAGACAATTCCGGAAAAGAGGATGTTTACCTCGCGAAGTACAGCAACAGCGGTTTGGTACAATGGGCAATACAATTGCAATTGACCGGTAATATTTATACAGTTTATATATCTACAAACAAACAAGGTGAAACTTTTTTAAATGGAACTTTTTCAGGAACTGCAAAGTTTGGTGAGCAAACGATAACTGCATATTCTGCCAATGACCTGTTTGTGGCGAGGTACAACAGCAAAGGGGAATGTGTAAATGTAATCCATTCGGGAAATTCATTTAATAATGGATGTACAACGAACAATAGAGGAGAAATTTTTATTACCGGAAATTTTTCAGGGACAACCAATTTCGGGAGTGTAAAACTTGTTTCTTACGGCTCGGATGATGCTTTTTTCGCCAAACACGATGCTCTTACCTCCACCTCCCAACCCCTCGAAAGCCCGCAGCCCCAGCTCCTCATCTACGCCAACCCCACCACCGGCAAATGCACCGTCACCATCCCTGAAGAATTTTTGCACGAAAAGCAGCTTACGCTTCAGGTTTT
>CAIYZW010000631.1 GCA_903930725.1 uncultured Bacteroidota bacterium | reverse complement strand
AACGACAAGTTCGAAATTACGGATGCTTCGAGGATTAATGCAGCCATCCCAACCATTAAAAAGATTTTAAACGATGGAGGCTCCGTAATTCTAATGTCGCATCTTGGGCGCCCAAAAACGGGCCCCGAAGAAAAATTTTCTTTAAAACATCTTATTCCAACCCTTTCCGAAAAGTTGGGACTTCAGGTGAAATTTGCAAGCGACTGCATCGGCGAGATTCCTCAAAAAATGGCATCTGAACTGAAAAGCGGCGAAGTTTTACTTCTCGAAAATCTCAGGTTTTATAAAGAAGAAACCAAAGGTGACGAAAATTTCTCGAAACAATTGGCCAGCCTGGCTGATGTTTACGTTAACGATGCTTTTGGAACCGCCCATCGTGCCCATGCGTCAACAACCATTATTGCCAATTATTTTCCAGATAAAAAATATTTTGGATACGTGATGGCAGGCGAACTTGCAAGCATCAACAAGGTGCTTAAAGACACCAAACGGCCATTTACGGCCGTGCTTGGCGGAGCTAAGGTTTCGGGTAAAATCGAAATTATAAAAAACCTGCTCGACAAAGTTGACAACCTCATTATTGGCGGTGGCATGATGTGTACCTTTATCAAAGCCATGGTAGGCACTGTTGGCAATTCATTGATTGAAGAAGAATTGATTGAGACTGCAAAACAGGCAATCCTTGATGCCGAAAAACGTGGTGTGAAGCTGCTTATTCCGGTTGATGCAATTATTGCTGATAAATTTGATAACGAAGCCAACCGCAAATCATGCGAAGCCAGCCAGATTCCGGATGGCTGGATGGGTCTCGATATTGGCGAAAAAACCCGTTTGCAGTTTGCCGAAGTCATTAAAAACTCCAAAACCATTCTTTGGAACGGTCCGATGGGTGTTTTTGAGATGTCGAATTTTGCCGAAGGAACCAGATTTATTGCCGAATCGGTGGCAGCAGCAACCGACAAAGGCGCATTTTCGTTAATTGGCGGCGGCGATTCCGTGGCTGCCATAAACCAATACAACCTGGCCGACAGAGTAAGTTATGTTTCGACAGGCGGTGGCGCCATGCTCGAGTTTATCGAAGGGAAAGAATTGCCGGGAGTTACGGCAATCGAAAATTAGATTTTGAAGATTCTGCATTTTGAACAGGTCACAAAAAACGAAAATGTTTTGTGACCTGTTTTTTTTTGGAACGGCTGATTTTCGGTAAATTGCGGTCATACAGCAATCAATTAAACATTTTCTTAACCAAACTTCATCGGTGTCTGAAGGTCGAAATGCAGCAATTTTTAATTTAGATTATGAATTTCGTGAACGTATTCACCAAATTAATAATTTTAGCAACCAAGCCGATTTCTCATTATCATGATTTCGGATAAATCGGAATTATCCAGAATTGAAAAAACTAACTTTTAATGATTAAGATGGATTCAAAACCAGATTACAAAACGATTTTTCAACAATTCGCCGTTCAGGGAACCTTTGCAAGTTGTGCCCCAATTGGCGAAGGCCATATAAACGATACTTTTATAGTGAAAACCGTTAAGGCCGGATTCCCGGATTACGTGATCCAGCGCATCAACCATGCGATTTT
>CAIYZW010000630.1 GCA_903930725.1 uncultured Bacteroidota bacterium | reverse complement strand
CGAATTCCGGTACTCTGGATGCACTTTCAGGAATGTACCTGTTGCAGTGAATCTTTTATCCGCTCATCCCATCCTATCGTTGCCGACATTCTTCTCGACAAGATTTCGCTGGATTATAGCGAAACGCTTATGGCAGCAGCCGGACATCAGGCTGAAAAATCATTACGCGATACCATGGAAAAATATCATGGCAAATATCTGATGCTGGTCGAAGGTTCGATTCCAACCGGCAATGAGGGCTACTGCTGCATTGGCGGCCGCAGCGCTTTAGATATTGCCACCGAAGTTGCTGCTGGTGCAAAAGCCATCGTTGCCTGGGGAAATTGCGCTTCTGCAGGCTGTGTGCAGGCTGCATCGCCTAATCCAACCGGTGCACAACCAATTCATAAAGTGATAAAAGGTAAACCGATAATCAATGTTCAGGGATGTCCTCCAATTGCTGAGGTCATGGCTGGCGTAATTGTTCATCTTTTAACTTTCGACCGTATCCCGCAACTTGATGGTTTGGGACGACCGAAAGCATTTTATTCACGCAGGGTTCACGATACCTGTTACCGTCGCCCGAATTATGATGCCGGTTTATTTGTCGAAAGTTTTGATGATGAAAATGCAAAACGCGGTTATTGCCTTTATAAGATGGGCTGTCGCGGACCAAACACCTATAATTCATGTGGTGTAATTAAATGGAATAACGGCGTAAGTTATCCAATTCAGTCAGGGCATCCTTGTATTGGGTGCAGTGAGGCGCATTTCTGGGACAATGGGCCTTTTTATCAGCACTTGCAAAGTTTCCCCGGTTTCGGAATCGAAACAACCGCCGATAAAATTGGTGTTGGCCTTGGCATCGCAACCGGCGTTGGCATTGCAGCCCACGCTGTTTCTACCAACATCCGCAAACACAAGCAGATTGTTGAAGGTCAGGAAGAAAATAATAACGAAAACATTTAATAAGGAGTAAACCATGGGACAACGAATTGTAGTAGATCCAATCACACGAATTGAAGGGCATCTCAGGATAGAAGCAGAAATAAAAGACGGTAAAATTGTTGACGCTTTCAGCTCAGGCACAATGGTGCGTGGAATCGAACTTATCCTTAAAGGTCGTGATCCACGCGATGCATGGGCATTTACAGAGCGTGTCTGCGGCGTTTGTACAACCGTACACGCTTTAGCCTCGGTAAGAACTGTCGAAAATGCGCTTAAAATAACCATCCCACCAAATGCTGAACTCATCAGAAATCTGATGTTTTGTTCGCAGTATATGCAGGATCATGTGGTTCATTTTTACCATCTTCACGCTTTAGACTGGGTTGATGTAGTTTCGGCACTCAAGGCTGATCCTGCTGCCACATCAGCTTTGGCACAGAGCATTTCGAGCTGGCCAAAAAGCTCACCAGGCTATTTTTCTGACCTGAAAAAACGAATCACAAAATTTGTCGAAAGCGGACAACTTGGGATTTTTGCGAACGGTTACTGGGGACATTCAGCCTACAAACTTCCTCCGGAAGCCAATCTGATGGCTGTTGCTCACTACCTCGAAGCGCTTGAATGGCAAAAGGAAATTGTGAAAGTTCATACCATTTTTGGCGGGAAAAATCCACATCCAAACTATCTGGTGGGTGGTGTTCCCTGCGCCATTAATATCGAAGAAAGCAACGCACTCAATGCTGAGCGTTTAGCTTATGTTGGAACCTTGCTCCAGGGGGCAAAAGATTTTATAAATCAAGTCTATATCCCCGACCTTCTGGCCATTGCCTCATTCTACAAAAGTGACTGGGGAGCAATTGGAGGCGGATTAAGTAATTATCTGGCTTACGGTGATCTCCCGACAAACGGTTACGATGACGTGAGCAGCTTTAAATTCCCTCGTGGCATTATCATGAACCGCAATCTGAACGAAGTAATTCCGGTTGATGGAACGGATCCCGACCAAATTCAGGAACAGATTGCCCATTCGTACTACACTTATTCTGATGGAGATAAAGCCTCGAGGCATCCATGGGAAGGTGAAACAAAACTAAACTATACCGGCCCCAAACCACCTTACGAAAGCCTGAATGTAGAAGAAAAATACAGTTGGCTTAAAACTCCCAGATGGAGAGGAAATGCAATGGAAGTTGGGCCTTTGTCGAGGATGCTGGTTGGCTTTGCTTCGGGCAAGGACGAGTATAAAGAAGTTGTTACTTACGCTTTGCAAAAATTAGATGTTCCCGTAACTGCATTGTTTTCGACACTCGGACGCACGGCTGCCCGCGGTCTTGAATCAATTTTAGTAGCAAAATGGTCAACGGAATTTTATGACCAATTGCTGGCCAATATTAAAAATGGAGATACCAGGACATTTGTTGCCGACAAATGGGATCCGGAAACCTGGCCATCGGAAGCCAAAGGCGTTGGGATGACCGAGGCTCCACGTGGTGCTTTGGCCCACTGGATCAGAATTAAGGATAAAATCATTGATAATTACCAATTGGTTGTTCCAAGTACCTGGAATGCTTCACCACGCGACCAGAACGGGAACCTTTCGGCTTATGAATCAGCATTGATCGGAACTCCGATCGCTGATCCCGAAAACCCGCTCGAAATCTTGAGAACCATCCATTCTTTCGATCCATGCCTGTCCTGCGCAGTTCACCTTTACGACACAAAGGGTAAGTATATTCATCAAGTAAAAACCTTTTAGCCCGAAATTATGAAAAATTCAGCTAAAAAACTTACGATCAGCGAGGTATATGTATGGGAGCTGCCCGTGCGGTTTTACCACTGGATAAACGCACTTTGTATTGTAATTCTCTCGGTTACCGGATATCTCATCGGAAGACCGCTGGCTATTCAAAGTGCGGCCGAAGCCTCGTTCAGTTATTGGTTCGGGACAGTACGTTTCATCCATTTTGTTGCTGCCTTCGTATTCTTTTTCAACTTTGTTTATAGGACGTATTGGGGGTTTGTCGGAAATAAATATGCCCGTTGGTATAATTTTATTCCGTTTAAAAAATCGCAATGGCAAGAGATTTTATGCGTACTAAAGGTTGATATTTTGCAAAGTACGAACAAAAAATTCTCGACCATTGGCCATAATAACCTTGCCGCATTTACCTATTTCCTGACATTTCTTGCTTTTGCACTTCAGAGTTTTACAGGCTTTGGGCTTTATGCAGCAATGAGTAATTCGTTCTTCCCGCAGTTGTTTGCCTGGATTATCCCCATTTTGGGTGGTGATTTTATGGCACGTCAACTACATCACATCCTTATGTGGTTTTTCCTGCTTTTCGCCATGGTTCATGTTTATCTCGTGTTTTATCACGATTACATCGAACGCACCGGCGTAACCTCCTCGATGATTGGTGGATGGAAATTTGTTGAAGAAAAAGATGAAGACAAAAAGTAAATCACTGTATTTTTAAGTTTAAGACCTTCGGAACCGGCTTTAGTAATTGCACTAAAGCCGGTTTTACTTAGGGTTAAATGGTCCTTTCAATACTTGAAATCCACATCATGAGGCAGGGTGCAAAAATCAAAACTTTTTTTTTCAACAAGTTAGGATTTGAAAACAAATTAAAACGAACTCTCATTAATTTGGAACTTTAGATATCTGTAAAAAAAGAAACCAATGACATTTTCTGATTTTCTTTCAAACTATGACCACCCCGGTACCATAATTCTCCTCGAAGGTAAGCGTAAAGTGATTCCAGAAGACGAGTCGTTTCTGATTTCTTTAGGCGAAAAGCTATGCCGGGAAATGAAACATGCCCGCTTTCGCAGTGGCAATGCTTCCGGCTCTGATGAGCTTTTTGCCCGTGGTGTTTCAAAGGCTGATCCTTCGCGAATGGAGGTAATCGTTCCCTACACCGGGCATCGCAGCAAAACCAATCACGGTTATGCAACTCATGCACTCGATGAAATCAATCTGGCTGCCGAACCCGAAGTGACGTATCAAACCAAAATCAATAAAAAGAACGCTAAGTTTATTGACGATTTTGTTGCTGGCGAAAATAACCGCATCACCATCAAAGCTGCTTACCTGCTGCGAGATACAATTAAGGTAACCGGCACCCGGTCAGGCATTTCAAAAGCTACATTTGCTATTTTTTACGACGACCTGCAAAACCCTGTCCAGGGCGGGACGGGGCATACGATTATGGTCTGCAGGAATAATGATGTTCCTTTTGTTGATCAGACTGTTTGGAAATCATGGATTTAGTTTGAAATTTTTAGATTTTAACGCCTCGCATCTAAAAAGAAAAACATCAGATCGAAAATTTTTGGTTAGTAAACCAGGTTGGTCAGGAACCGGCCTGTTTACTACCAAAATCAAAGTCCAATCAAAATCTACTGAAACAAAGGAAAATAATCGGAGCCGGATTATGATGAATCTGAAATTATTCCTGCGAAATCTGTATGAGCGAAATTTGCGTTGAGCCGCCCTCCGTTTGCAGACTGAGCCAGTTGTTATCTTCGCTCACCCATTTGTATTGCCCGCCAACCCTGATAATGTAATCGCGCATATTATCCGATTTTGGAATATTAATTACAAATCCGCCATTTTTAGCCGTGCCTTTTCCATAATTCAAAAACAAGCGGCAGTCGTGGTCGTTCATATTTTTTGCTTTAACGATAATATAGCTCTCCTTCCGTCCCTGCCGCAACACCGGTTCAAAATCGTATTGCTTCTGCATGCCGGCCTCAATGATTTCGCTTTGTTTTAGCACATCAACCACAACATTTTCCTGGATGAGTTTTGTTATCTCACGAATCCGATCCTGAGGATATGTTTCGTCAGGCTTAATTTCGGATGCCTGCGAATAATATTGAATGGCATTGTCGTAAACTTTTGAAGCTAAAAATCTGTCGGCCTCCGAAATTGCCCTGTTATACTCTTTCTGAACCTGCTCAAGTTGTGCCAGCAAAATGGCATCAATATCTTTTAGACGCTGTTTGGGATACGATTCATCAGGAAAAAGTTTTATTGCCTCCTGGTATGAATTTTTGGCCATGTTTAAATTACCGGCGTCGTACTGGAAATTGCCGCTCGCAATAAACGAATCGTAATTTTTGTGCTTCTCTTCCAGGGCTTTTGCTTCGGCCAGAATTAAAGCGTCTATTTCGGAAATTTTGGTTTTGGGATAAGATTCTTCGGGTTTCAGATTTGAAGCATTTTG
>CAIYZW010000629.1 GCA_903930725.1 uncultured Bacteroidota bacterium | reverse complement strand
GGAAAGTGATAACATCACCCTGGAATTTAAAACCAGTGTAAAAATCCATCAGGATAATAATCATGAAAAGTATTTTACCTACGGCGCCCTGGTGTTTGCCCATCCCATTCCTTCAAAGCAAATTAAAACGAAGGAATATTTAAAGGGATTTGATGATTTGAGCTACGAACCGCTTGATAACACACGCTATTTATTCTCCGAAAAAAATGATGCTTTTTACCGAAACGGCAGGATAGAAGCTGGTTTTATTAATGAAGCAACCAAAACACCTGAAATTTTATTCCTGGAACCAGTAGGTAAAACCATTTTGCGACAGACCACTTTTAGATGAAAACCGGATAGAAATCAATCCCGCACCCAGCGAAAACCACAGTTTTCGGTCCTTTTAAAATACGTGCCGGAATAGCTTCGGCCTATTAATGGATTTTTAATATAACTTTGCGCCTAAATTATTGTGTTTAGTAAGATGGCTTTAGATATTTTTATTACATTCCTGCTGGTTTCGTTTAATGGTTTTTTTGTTGCTGCCGAATTTGCAATTGTAAAAGTCCGTAGTTCTCAGCTCGAGGTTAAGGTTAAAGAAGGTAATCGCATTGCCATACTTTCGAAGCACATTGTTTCGCATCTTGATGGCTACCTGGCCGCCACACAATTGGGGATAACCTTAGCCAGCCTTGGTTTGGGATGGATTGGCGAGCCTGTTGTTTCCAAAATCATCATCCAGTTAATGGACATTTTCGGGTTTGCCGCAAATCCGGAGTTAGCCCATCATATTGCTTTGCCGGTTGCATTTGTGGTGATAACTGTGCTACACATCGTTTTTGGTGAATTAGCGCCAAAATCCATTGCCATCCAGCGATCCGAGAAAACAACGCTTTTTATTTCCTACCCGCTACAGTTTTTCTTTGTTATTTTTCGGCCATTTATCTGGGTTTTAAATGGTTTTGCCAATTTTATCCTCAAGTTGATCGGGATTTCATCTGTACACGGCTCCGACATACACAGCAGCGAGGAATTACAGTATTTGGTGCAGCAGGGACAAAAGAGTGGTGAAATTGATGACGCCGAGTATAAAATTATTAAAAACGCTTTCGATTTCTCCGAACAGACGGCCAAACAGATTATGGTGCCCCGGACACAGGTTTTTGCTGTTGATGTAAACGAATTTAACGAAGCTACCATTGACCACATTATCGAAGAAAGCTACTCGAGAATACCTTGTTTTGACAAAAACATGGACAACATTGTTGGTGTAGTTTATCTGAAAGATATTTTAATTGCCACCCGTGAAGCTGAAACCTGCGATTTACGCAGCATACTGCGAAATATGCTGGTTGTTCCGGCAACAAAAAGCATCGGGAAACTGCTGAACGAGTTTCAGGTAAAACACCAGCAAATAGCTTTGGTGGTAAACGAATACGGTGGCACCGAAGGCATAATCACGATGGAGGATATCCTGGAAGAACTTGTTGGCGAAATCCAGGATGAATATGATAACGAAATCCCATTTGTCGAAAAAGCTGGCGATAAAACCTATAATGTGCTGGCTTCGACGTCGCTCGATGATATTAATGAATTGCTGCCACATCCCATCGCCAAAGATGACCAGTACGAAACCCTGGCAGGTTTCCTGATTTTAAAATTCGGCAAAATACCGGCAGTAAAAGAAAAAATCACTATCGAAGATTATGAATTTTCGATCCTTAAAAAGCATAAAAGATCCATTGTTTTGGTGCAGCTTGTTGATTTATTGGGGTAAATTTCTTCCGGTTTTGATTAAAATGCCTTCCCGTACTGCTGATTTCTGAAAAGATGATTCATCCAAAAGCTGCGGTTACACCAAAATAAAATTGATCAAAAGGAAGCTTCAATTAATGTTTATTTATTCTTAAGCTTCGCTAAATTTATTGCGGATACTTTCGATAAGTGCCCGTTCCGATGGCTCAATTCCGTTGTAAGCAAGGGCAACTTTTTCGATAATGTAAAGGCAGGTGGCTCTGGATTTTTCATCGCACTCATGCACGTTTTTATCCAAAAATTCAATAAACTGGTTAAAGGCTTCCATCATCGGAACATCTTCATCACGCAAACGGGTAAACTCTTTTTCGGTATAAAATGCCTCGAGTGCGCTTCTTCCATCAAAAGAATCTTTTTCGAGGGAGACAATCTGTGTAATGACGAAATGAAAAACGCTCGCAACTTCCTCTTGTTGGATTGCTCCATCAGCTTTGGCTACAGCGTAAACTAATCGTCCGAGCGTGGTATAAAAATGTTTCAGATCCATGCTGCGAAAATAAAACTATTTTATCCGATTAAGTAAAAACACTTCAAAACAATGAAAAACAAAGGTTTTGAAAAAAGAAAGCATGAGGGAAAAAGTAAACACAAAGCTATTCTAGCCTGATGGAAACCAACGATCTGACAGGAATTGCCCGGTATATGGCACGTGCATCTTTGGCTGGTATCTCGATACTAATGTAGGGTTGGTATTCAGGAACTGTAAAAGTCAGGGCGGTTTTAAGGAAAGTAAGGATTCGTTCGAGTCTTTTTTTCATCAGGTATTTAAATGCCGACCTTGCTTCATCATCCTCAGATTGACCAACCTGCAATAAAATTCCTTTATCGAGATAGGCTGTAAAAAATACAGGTTCAGAGCGAACAGTATCTGGAATCGAAACATCGGCCTGAGCTTCGATGGTATCCTGAGGCGCGATTTTAAGAATAAACGGGTCTTTTTGAATCGTGGCTATTGTGCT
>CAIYZW010000628.1 GCA_903930725.1 uncultured Bacteroidota bacterium | reverse complement strand
GTTTCAAAAATCATTTGTCCCCATTTATCATAAATCGAAAGGCTGTATTCAGTTGGATCAATAAATCTGGTAAATGGTTTAAAACTATTGTTAGTCGCCAATTCTGGTGTAAAAGCATTTGGCACCACAACCTTCGTTTCCTGTATGATTTCGATTTCATTGGAAGTACTGATATCTTTAAAAGATTCATAACCATTGTTGCCGCTTGTTTCGACAGCTTCGACATAGTAATTAAAAGAGCCTTCGATATGGCCAAAGGAAGAAACATCATCTGAAAACGTTGTTGTGGTTGGAGAAACTGATGCGAGTGGCCCAGCCGGATCAAGCGTTCCATTGACTTTCCGGTAAATCCGGTATTCTTGAATTCCTAAATCCCAGTTTTCATATGGTGTCCAACTAAGTTCGTTTGTGATACCAGCAGAACCAGGAAATCCGCTTAAAGAAATTGTTTTGGCAACATTTACGGAAACCATCCTTTCTGCACCACAACTGTCGTAAACCACAATTTGGTAGTAGTTACTTTTTGTAAAATCAGCAGTATTGTCAACAAAAACAGTCGGGGGTTCGAAACTTGTCAAATCCAGATTTTCACCAATTGTATCATAATTTTGACCATCAGTTGACCTCAAAATTTTATATCTTGAAATCGAAGCATCATTTCCCACCGTCCATTCCAGTTTTATGTGCTCGTTATTTTCGACAGTGGCGTAACGCAGATTAACCGGATCTGGCTCTTTGAGGGTTTGAGAATCAATGGTTATTTTACAGGATGATGATGATTTTGTACCGTCACTGTTTATTGCTCTTACCATATAGGTGAAAGTGGTGTTAGCGGCCAGGTTGGTATGAATGAAATTTGTTTGGGTTGTTGTACCAATTTTGGTGAACACGCCGTTTGCACCTGTCGTTGAAACAAAAATCTGATATTCTTTGAGCGATGGCAGCATATTTTCATATTCTGTCCAGTTAAGGGTAACGGTATTTGAACAAATGTTGAGCTGTGGATCAGCAAGGTTTATAGTTTTTAATGAATTAGACCAAAGTGATTCTATGGTAGTCCCCTGTTGGAAGGCATAAACCCGATATTCGACAGACATTTTTAAAGCACAGGCATTAATAGTGTTATCGGTATAACTTAGTTGGTCAATTCCATAAACAGTGCCGATTTCCAGCCAAATACCATTAGGACTGGATGGAAAAAACCAAACCACATTGTATCCAGTTGTTCTGTTATCCGGGTTTTGTTCCCATGAAATAATAGGATTTCCGTTTGCATTAATGCTTATAGTGTCAACTATTGGGGTTGGTAAAGCCTGCGTGAAAACGGACTTTTGAAATCCGATAAAAAACAGAAGCAACGCGACCCAAAAATAAATCCTTTTCCAAAATTCCAAAATCTGTTTAATATCGTTTTCCATTATTTCATCTTTATACCGAAATTATTTTTTCCCAACCACCAGCCTGATCATCGAATCGGGCTGCAGGTATTTAACGGCAATATCCTGAATATCTTTTATGGTAATGTTTTTTACGGTGTGCAAAAAAGAGTCGTAATAACTCATGTCCATGCCATAATCGAGGGTTGCCTTGAACAGGTCGGCAAGGGCAAATGGCCCGTCGGCGCTCCGAAGGAAGGTGCCAAGCAGGTAGTTTTTTACCAACGAAAGTTCCTCGGCTTTTACAGGCTCGGATCTCAATTTTTCGATTTCGATAAAAATCTGCTCGATGGCTTTTCCGGTAACATCGTTTCCAACTTCAGATGCAATGAAAAACATCCCGGCATGATTTAAAGAAGCCAATCCAGAGCCGATTCCATAAGTGTAACCTTTGTCCTCACGGATGTTGGTCATCAATCGCGACCCGAAATAACCTCCCAGAATGGTGTTTACCACCATAAAAGGCAGAAAATCGCGATGCGTTTTATTGATGGTGGCATTGCCGATTCTGACAGCAGACTGAAGTGCATCATCTTTTACGGAATAATGTTCCAATGTTTCTGAAGGTTTGATTGTCAAACCCCCGGGAATATTTTCGCCAAAAACCACCTGATGCTGGCCAAAGAACTGATTCAGCATTTTTATCAGGCCATTATTTACTTTTCCTGAAACAATGATTTTAAATCCAGAAGTTTTATAAAATTTCGCATAAAAAACTTGAAGAATTTGTTGGCTTATATTTTCATAATCAACAATATCCATGGTTTTTCCGTAAGGATGCTGATTGCCATAAACCAATGCCGAAAATTGCTGCTGGGCGATAAAACTCACTTTTTCCATGTTTACGAGGTACTCCTGGCGGAGCTTCTGCACCATTGTCTGAATTTCGTGATCCGGAAATTTTGGGGATAGTGCCACTTCAGCAAATACGGGCATCAGATGCTCCAAATGTTTGTTAAGGCTGAAAAGCGAAACCGCAGCATCGTCCCTCGATACCGATGGTTTTAAATAAGCCCCGTAAAAATCAACTGTTTCGGCGATGGTTTTTGAGTCGAAACTATCGGTCCCTTCCACAAGGCATTTGCTTGTAAACTGAGCCTGCAAAGGAAAATCCTGCAATTTGGAGCCAGCATCAAAAATGAGGTCAATTTTTACAACCTCCTGTGTTCCGGCATTTATCAGATAAACCGGGATACCGTTATCTAAAATATATTTTTCGGGTTCCACCAGGCTCACCGTTTCGATGGCCTTTGATTGCGGATGTATTTTTCTAAAATCCTGAGTCGTCATTTTTAAAATTTTAAGTACAATTTATTTTGGAATGATGGAATGATGGAATATTGGAATGGGGGTCCCATTTTTCCATTTTTCCAATATTCCATTTTTCCTCTCTTTACTCTTTCGATTTGTAATACAAAGTCGAGCAATTCCCCGGACGTAAAATCTGGTTGGCTGTTTCGCGGATTTGTTGTGCGGTGACGGCCTGATATTTTTTACCTTCTTCGTTTACATCGGCTGCATTGCCCATCAATTCGGCAAAAGCGAGGTTCATGGCTTTTTCAAGTACATTCATTTCCGAAAATTCAAGGGCGGCTTCAACCTTGTTTTTAACCTTTTGAAGTTCGCGTTCATCAATTTCGCTGGTTTTAACTTTATCCAGTTCATCAATGATGGCAGCATCGGCCTCTTCGAGTTTTACACCTTTTACCAACTTTCCCGAAACCACAAACAATCCTGCATCAGCACTTCCAAGGATGTAGGCGTTAAGGTCGCTGAAGAGCTTTTTGTTTTTAACCAATTCGTTGTAAAACCGCGATGAATTTCCGTTGCTCAGAATATCCGAAAGTAAATCCGTCGAATGATAGGCTGCATCCATGCGGCCACACATTTTCCATACTTTATAAATGGCATCAAGTGGGACATTGTTTTCGGTAACAAGCAGCCGCGCTTCGGTTTGAGGTGGTTCTTCCGGAATATTCCGCTGGTTTTGGCCGTCATTTTGGATGGGGCCAAACCATTTTTCGGCAAGAACCTTTATTTCGGCGGTTTCCACATTTCCGGCAACCACCAAAATTGCGTTGTTTGGGTTGTAAAATTTCTTGTAAAAGGCCTTCACATCATCCATCACAGCATTTTGGATATGCGAAATTTCCTTTCCGATGGTTGACCACTGGTAAGGATGAACCTTGTAAGCGAGCGGCCGCAGCAGCAACCAGACCTCGCCGTAAGGCTGGTTTAGATGGGTTTGCCGAAACTCCTCCGTAACCACGTTACGTTGCACTTCGAGGCTTTTTTCAGAAAATGCTAATTGAAACATCCTGTCAGATTCAAGCCAGAAGCCGGTTTCGGTGTTTTGCACCGGTAGCGTAAGGTAATAATTGGTGATGTCGTTGTTGGTGAAAGCGTTGTTTTCACCTCCGGCTTT
>CAIYZW010000627.1 GCA_903930725.1 uncultured Bacteroidota bacterium | reverse complement strand
GGTTCAGGTAAATCTACTTTGTTGAGGGTTGTGGCAGGAATCACCACCCCAACAACCGGATCAGTAGAAGTAAATGGGAAAATTGTTCCCCTTTTTGAATTGGGCACAGGTTTTCATGGCGATCTCACAGGAAGAGAAAATTTGTACTATTTCGCCATTCTGCAAAATTTCGGCAAACAGAAATCGGCGGAAATAATTGAGAGAGCTGTCGAATTTGCTGAAATTGGTAATTTTATCGACCAGCCTATTCGTACCTATTCACGGGGGATGCGTGCAAGACTTGCGTTTTCGATAAGCATTTATATTGATGCCGATATTCTGGTTATTGATGAAGTCTTGGCCGTGGGGGATGCTGCATTCAAGGAAAAAAGTTATCAAAAATTCAATGAACTGATCACTTCCGGTAAGACCATCTTGTTGGTAACTCATTCAGAAAAAGAAGTAGAGAAGGTTTGTAATCGTTGCGTCATGTTGGGTAACGGCAAGCTATTGATGGACGGCAATCCAGGTGATGTAATCAAGGAATACCAGGCAATGAACCGGGCATTAAACAAAGTAAAAACAGATGTTAAAGCCGCACCAGGACCATACTAAAGCCTTATTAAATACGGTACAGGTTCGGTTATTACATATTTATGATACGAGGTTGACAGTTGGTTGATAAGGATATGACCTGTTTCAATCACCAAAATCTATTGCATTATTATCAACATATTAAAATTTGGGAGATACAGCAGTTTTTATAGATCACACCTTACTCCGGCTTCTTTGGCGGTAATAATTCCAACACTGTCGCTTTCCAGGAAATATTTGATGAAGTACCTTGTTCGTTCGCTTTTGCAAGGCATGGAACTAATATTAATCAGATTTTCAATATCCGGACCATCGTAAATTTGCCTGATCTCGACATTTTCGTTTTTATAGTATTGTTCAACCTCTTTAAATAATGCCCACAGCGAAACCGGAATTCCGGGTGAAATTGTCATATCCACCAAAATGATTTGTGAACCAGGCAGAGGAATTGGAACTAATTGGTACACCTTTTCAGGAATGGTTTTACATAAACGGGCAGCCTCTTTCCATGGTTCAAGTTTTCGTTGCACAAACCTGAAATTAAGAACCAATAAAAGTACTAAGGCTGTAACCATGAACGATTTCAACAACAATTTGATCCAGTTCATTTTAACAATCCCATGGATGAAATCGAAGGAATTGCTGAATAGTATCGCCAATCCAATGCTTAAAAAAGCCATTGGAAGGTAGGTTAGCCTTTCGGCATAGTAAAATAATCCTGGGAAAAGCATCATTAGTGCAACAATAAATGCCAGACGCGACCTTTTATTCCAATGCAGAAGCACGATGAAAACAATTAGCCAAATCCAGTTCAGATTACCTACCCGCCATTCGATAAATCCGCTGACGGGCAAAAGTATATCATAAGCAAACTGATCCAAACGTTGTAAAAGGCCTACAAAACTGGAATATCCTTCGGTTGTGTTAGAAAAGGAGTGGTTGAAAGATCCTGAAAAATAATATCCTGCTATGTAAATGACCAGGCTAACGGCAAAAGGCCAATATGACAAAAGCCAAAGAAAATAATGTTTTACCGACTCAAGTTGTTTTAACCGTTTAAATCTCCAATCAAATAAAATCAGAATAAGCGGAAGCAAGGCAGAAACCTCTTTTGTTAATAATGCCAGAAGGTAAAATAATGCCGAAAGATATGCCTGCTTTTTTGTTGGAAAGTTCACCGGTCGCAACCAAATCCATGCAGCAAGAAAGAAAAAGAAAACAGAAGTCACTGACCCTGCTGTTGCTGCAAGCCATTGAACGGCCTCAACATGGATGGGGAAGGTAATGAAAAGAATTGCTGCAATAATCGCAGGTACCATATTTTTATAAAGACGAAAAGTAATTAAAAACAGGAACATCCCGTTGGAAGCATGCAGTGCAAGAGCCATTAAATGATGGCCGGTGGCGAAATCGCCCCAGATTGTATTACAGAATACAAACCAGGCTACGCCAATTGGACGATAACCAAAAACAAACTGACTGTCGGTTAATTCGGTATAGACATCCTTCCAAACCAACCTGACACCAACCAAGGAATCGGCAACAAAATAGCTGCCAATAGCCTGATTATAAAAAATTATGCCCAATATAAAGCAAAATAGCCAACTTGTAGCTGGGAGAAGGAATTTTCTATTTGCCAATTTTTCGAGATTCATCTGATAAATATTTCAGTTAATTGGATTTGTTCGGACAATCCAATCCAAGATCACCGATCTCAACCTGTTCGATTTCAAAAGAAATTGGATTAAACTTAAAAAAGAAACGGGGGTTTTCACTTTCGCATGAAATATCACTAAGTCTGATTCGCCAATGCCCATGATAAGCATCCACAACCTGTTTTACAATTAAATCAGGCATATCAAAAACATAACGGGTTTCGTCAACCAGCCCCCAACCATAAACATGAGCCTTTCCGTATAATTCAGGAACTCCGATAAAAATCATTTCGGCGTTTTTGGGAGGATTTGGAACTAATTGCCTTGCCTTTCTGGGGATTTTCCAGGTGAGTTTTGATGCCACCTCCCAACTTTCCAGGGTTCTTTGAATTGCCCGGTAACTTGCAACAACGTAAAACAACATAACAACCAGAAGAATAGATTTTAGCACATTAGCAAGTACTTTAATTTTTATCTGATTTTTGATCCAGACAAAAACATCCTCACCCATTATTGCAAAGGCAATTACAAAACCTACCATTGGCAAGTATGCCGAGCGATCGTGAAACTTTGAATACATCGTTAAAAAACCCAGAAAAATCCAAAGGAAAGCCCATAGACTTTTCTTATCGAGATGCATGAAAACGAGAACCAATACAAACCACAAAAAACCAAGCGTTCCCACTCTCCACTCGATAAAAGAGCTGAATGGCATAAACATGGCTCTTGCATAATTGTTCCAGACATCAAACAATACCGGCGCAGTAAAGGTGGAATAGTTGGCGTAGCTCATCGAATCGCTGTATAGACCTAAAGAAATGTAAATCAGGCTATAAATTGCAAGTGAAACCACAAATGGCCAGTAGCCAAGAAAATATTTCAAGGTTTTTTGAATGCCGACATTAATAGGAATTCGCTTCATTCCAAAGTCAAGCAGGAGCAAAAAGCCAGGCAAGACGATGATTGATTCTTTAAAAAGGAGTGCAAATAAATAAATTACCGCAGAAAAGATTTTGAAAGTTGGTGATGGTAAATCAGGCTGTTTAATCCAAATCCAGCAACCAAACAGACCAATCAAAGTTGATGTTATCGTACAAAAACTCGCAGAAGTCAGTACAATTGCTTCAACATGAACAGGTGCAAACAAAAACAAAAGTGCTGCAGTAAATGCGACGACAACTTTACCGGTTACCTTCCTGGAAATCACAAAAATCAATTGACATGTTAAAGCATGTAATAAAACCGAAATAAGATTTAAAGCCAAAGGCTCCCTTCCCCAAAGAAATTTATTGAGAACGAAAAAACCAATCACTCCCGGGCGGTATCCAACAACTACCCCTGTTGATGTAAGTTCCGATAAAACCGAATCCCAACTCAGCGAAAACCCGGTAAGGGTGTCTTCTACAAAATAGTTATCAAGCGCTGGGAAATAAACCAGAATGGAAAGAATGAAAAACAACATAAAGAAAAATAGAGATTTACCTTGTCCCTCTAATCCGATTCTTTCCATAAATTCGATCAAACCTTTAATTTTCAAAAAAATACTTTATTAGAAATTGTAAAAATTGGATCGCAATAATACTGATTTATTTAATGACGTTCCACTTTCTTCTATTCCCAATTTTATATCAAACTTAAGAACCAAATCATATTGACAGAAATTAAAATTCAAGCCAGCCGGGTGACTGAAAGCGAGCCGATAGAATTAAGATTGCGCGGCCGCGACCTTTTGACCGGTTTGCCCAAGGAAGTGATTATTACCAGTGAGCAGGTAAAGCTTGCGAT
>CAIYZW010000626.1 GCA_903930725.1 uncultured Bacteroidota bacterium | reverse complement strand
TAAAAGTTGGTGGATCTGTGCTCATTCCAAATTTCACGGCCAATGTAACCGAGATTTGTATAAATCATCAAATTCAATTTTCGGATAACAGTCAGGGGAACATTACCTCCTGGGTATGGTCATTTCCGGGGGGAACTCCGGCAACTTCAACACTTCAAAATCCACTGATTTCTTATAACGCAGCCGGTAATTTTGATGTTTCACTCACAGTTTCTGATGGACTAACAAGCCAGACACTTTCTCAAACGGGTTTTATTACAGTGTTTGATCTTCCGGTGGTAACCTTTGCGCTGATTCCTGATATGTGCCTCAACTGGCCACAGCAGCTACTTACGCAGGGATTTCCGGCAGGTGGTGTATATTCCGGAACCGGCGTTTTTAATGGTTGGTTTTCACCGGCAGTAGCAGGTGTTGGAACCTATCTTCTGACATATATTTTTACCGATGGAAACGGCTGTGAGAATTATGCTACTCAAACGGTTTATGTGGACGAATGTACCGGGATTGATGGATTAACCCAACAAAATGCTTTTAACATTTATCCGAATCCATCGAATGGAAAGGTTTTTATAACAGTTGCAAATTCAGCCGAAAATAACTTTGAGGTAAAAATATCCTCAACGCCGGGTGAAATTCTTTATCACGAAAATCATCTTAGCTGCAGCCAAAATGAACCTTTAATTCTGGTTATTCCAAACCTCAAACCCGGGATTTATATTTTAACGATTTCAGGAAAACAAACACAGGTGGTGAAATTGATTATCCAATAAATACAGGCTTTTTATATGCTTTTTTGTGTAATTGCCGCTCATCCGATGGGCGGCAATTGCTTTTTATGGCTTTTGTTAACGAAACGTTAATGAGGTTAAAGTTTGTGAAAAGCCAAAGAAATAACTTGACTTCGCACTTTTGATACCGTATTTTTACGCCTTAAAAGTTTTGATGTGATTTTAATGACAAATGCAAATCAGATTAATCTAAATTTCCAATAAAACAACAACACCCGAATGATTGACCAGGCTCTCATTTTTCTCCGCGACCAGATTAATGATTATTTCATGGAAATTATCCATACAAAAAAAGTTGTACTTGGTCATGTTGTTAATCAAAACGGGCAAACCAACGTAAGCGAAATTGGGCTTACACTCATCAACGTTGAAGAAGAATCCTCCCTTAAAAACAAAAACCCCTACCTTAAAATTTCGGAACATAATATTGCCAAAATAAATCCACCAGTTTATCTGAACCTTTATATTTTGATCCCGGCTTATTTTGGCGATACCGAAGAAAACTACAAGGAAGCATTAAAAAACCTGTCGCGGGTGGTGAAATTTTTCCAGGGAAAACCGCTATTTAACCACCAAAACAGCCCCGGGCTTGATGAGGGAATTGAAATGATTCATGTTGATCTGGTTTCACTGTCGTTCGAACAACAAAACAACCTGTGGTCCTCCCTTGGCGGGAAATACCTGCCCTCGGTGATTTATAAAGTCAGGCTACTTGAGATGGTTCGCGAAAGCATGCTTTCGTCAGGCCGCCGTATCGAAGAAGTCATCCTAAAAACCGCAAAAATGGAGGATGAAAAATGATAATAAACTTTGTTTTAAAATATAAACCAACACTATAAATTTTATGGCAAAAGAGTACAGAACACCCGGCGTGTATGTGGAAGAAATCTCCAAATTTCCACCTTCGATTGCTGCTGTCGAAACCGCAATACCTGCTTTTATCGGTTACACCGAGATAATTGGGAAAAGCGGCAACGAAACCATCAGTAAACCGTTCAGGATTACCTCGCTGCTTGAATATGAACAATATTTTGGCGGCGCTTTTCCCGAAAGTTCAGCCTTTATTATCAAAATTACCGATGCTACCAATGCTGCGGATAAACTTCTCAGTCGGGTTACAGAGGTAACTTTTGACAAGACCAAACTTTCGAAATACAATATGTATTATGCTTTACAGCAGTACTTTAACAATGGCGGAGGCCCTTGCTACATTGTTTCGGCGGGCCTACAAACCGAAGGCGGTACCATTGATAAAGACACCCTTGTAGCCAAATTAAACTTGCTCCAGGAAGTTGACGAACCAACGCTGATTGTTTTTCCGGAAGGAACAAACCTGGCGGCTGGCGCTCCGGTGGGCGGCGATTATTACGACCTCATCAACAAAGCTTTAAAACAGTGCAGCGATCTGGGCGACCGCTTTACCATTTTTGATGCTTTTCCTGGCACAGGAGTCCTGAGAACTGACGTGCAATCCTTGCGGGATACGATTTCAAACGATTTACAGCAAATCAAATATGGAGCCGCTTATTTCCCGTTTATCGAAACATTTCTGTCTTTCAGGATAAAAGCGGATCATGCCATTGTACACGTTATCAATAAAGAAGGAGAAGACGACCCCATTGATGGCACGATTACCTCGATGACCATTCTAAAAACTGCAAATCCGCAATTATACAATCAGCTTATGGCTGAAATGCTCCAACAAACCGTAAAACTTCCATCATCAAGTTCGGTTGCGGGAGTTTATGCCAGGGTTGATGGCGAACGCGGTGTTTGGAAAGCTCCTGCCAATGCTAGCCTGATGGGTGTAAAAAAACTACTCACACCAATTACCAACGACGACAACGATTTCCTGAATATTGATCCGGGCAGCGGCAAATCAGTAAATGCCATCAGGTTTTTTACAGGAAAAGGAACGCTGGTTTGGGGCGCGCGTACACTTGCCGGCAACGACAACGAATGGAAATATGTGAGCGTTAGGCGGTTTTTCAATTTTGCCGAAGAATCCATCAAAAAAGGCACCGAGCGGTTTGTTTTTGAACCCAACGACGCCAACACCTGGGTGAAGGTGAAAGCCATGATCGAAAATTTCCTCATCAACCAGTGGCGTGCCGGTGCACTTGCCGGTGCCAAAGCCGAAGATGCTTTTTTTGTAAAAGTAGGATTAGGCCAGACCATGACCTCCCAGGATATCCTCGACGGAAAACTCATCATCGAAATCGGGATGGCTGTTGTACGGCCTGCCGAATTTATTATCCTGCGGTTCTCACACAAAATGCAACAATCGTAAAGATAAATTTCAAAAAACAAAACCCAAGCATCAACAATCAAATGATTTTGAGATTTGAATTTTGGGATTTGAGATTTGAATTTTTTAAAACATCATTTTAACAGAAAAACTAACAAAAAAAATAAAGATATGGCTCAATATCCATTACCAAAATTTCATTTCCAGGTTGAATGGGGAGGAACAAAAATCGGGTTTTCCGAAGTCACAGGCCTGGCTGTTGAGACCGAAGTTATCGAATATCGCACCGGCGCCATGCCCGAATATTCAAAAATGAAGATGCCGGGCATGCAGAAATTCGGCAACATCACGCTCAAGCGCGGTGTATTTAAAAACGATAACGAGTTTTACGCCTGGTGGAACACCGTCAAACTCAATCAAATCGAACGGCGGGATGTAATTATCTCATTGCTCGATGAAGAACATAACCCACGGGTAGTTTGGAAGGTTCGGAATTCGTGGCCGGTAAAAGTTCAAAGCACCGAACTTAAAGCCGACGGCAACGAGGTCGCCATCGAAACCCTCGAGCTTGCCCATGAAGGTTTGACCATCGAAATGCCTTGATTTTGATTAAACCTTACGGGAGATAAAAATGGAATATCCACCGGTAGCATTTCATTTTAGTGTCAACTTTGGCATAAGCGGAAGCGAAACTAATTTTCAGGAAGTTTCGGGCATCGAATCGTCGCTCGAAACCACCACTTTTAAAGAAGGAGGCGAAAACCGGTTTCATCACACGCTTCCCGTAAGGGCAAAATACACGAATCTCGTTTTAAAAAGAGGAATGTTAAAAGATTCGGCTATTGTTGCATGGTGCCGGAATGCCATCGAAAACCTTGACATCATTCCGACTTCGATTCAGGTGACACTGCTTAATGAAAATCATGAACCGCTGGCCGCATACAATTTTATCAATGCCTGGCCTGTAAAGTGGAATATTTCTTCGCTCGATGCCGAAAAAAGTGCCATCATTATCGAAACCATGGAACTTGCTTATCAATATTTTAAAAAACTCTGATTATGCCAATCGAAATCCGTGAATTTGAAGTTGTAGCTACAATTAGCAGTGACCCTGAACGGCATGATAATTCTACAGTTACTCCGGATAGGGTGGAAATCTTGAAAAAAGAAATCATTGCCGAAAGTGTTGAAAGCGTTTTCTCCATTATTCAAAATCAAAAAGACCGCTAAATGCCAGACCTGATCGGAAAACTGAAAATCATCGCTTTTGCTTCCTCAAAATTTGAAATGGGAGGGCCGCCGGTTGGTATGTATCCTGCCATGTTCAATCCTGAGACTTTTTCGGTTAACCACCGCGTGGTTTACGACCAGGCTTCTGTGCCTGGCCATACATCCAGCGAACCTACGTTCCGCAACATCGAAACACAGGTTTTCAGGTTCGATTTTTTAGTGGATGGAACCGGCGCTTCCGGCGAAAAACGGGAGGTTTTTGCCGATGTCTTGCTTTTTAAATACGTGGTAGGTTTTTTTGGAGAAATCCACCGGCCACATTATTTAATCATCAACTGGGGAACCTTCATTGCAAAATGCGTGCTTTCGACCATGAACATCAAATACGAATTGTTCAGGCAGGACGGTACACCGCTGCGCGCAACCATTTCGGCCACTTTTCTGGAACATACCGAAAACCACCTCGAAAGTCTTATTGCAAACCTTTCTTCACCTGATCTCACCCATGTCAGGGTTGTGCGTGAAGGTGATACGTTGCCCTTGCTCACCTACCAGATTTATGGTGATTCATCTTATTATCATGAAGTTGCGCGGGTAAACCAGCTCGACGATTTCAGGAATTTAAAAGTTGGCGATGAATTATTTTTCCCACCATTAATCACCTGAGTCAAATGGCTTTTATTTCACCAAATATTGCTTCAAATACCGATCTGGTAACCTTTACGGTGAAAATTGACGGGAAAGCCGTCAGCAGAAATTACCGCATTCTTCAGGTTTTTGTGAGCCATGAATTAAACCGGCTTCCAACTGCAATCATTGTCATTGCTGATGGCGACCCTGCGACTCAGGATTTCATGGTAAGCAATTCAGCGGATTTTATTCCCGGAAAATATATAAAAATTCAGGCAGGATATCATTCCATTGAAGAAACCATTTTTGACGGTGTTATCATTAAACACGGAATAAAAGTAAAGGAATCAAAGCCATCATTTTTGTTTGTTGAATGCAAAGATGTAGCTTATAAAATGACCATTGGCAGGAAAAACCGTTCGTTTGACGATAGCACCGACAGCGACCTTATTACAGAAATTCTGGCGGAATATGGCCTGGCAATTGATGTTGACCCAACTTCGGATACCCATGAAAAAATTATCCAATACAATGTTACCGATTGGGATTTGATAAATATGCGTGCCGAAATGAACAGTCTTTTTGTGAATGTTAATGATGGCCAAGTTGAGGTTAAAAAATTAAATACTGCCCAACCACCTGTAACAACGCTAAGTTACGGTGCAAATATCATCGAAGTTGAAGCAGAAATTGATTCACGAAGCCAGTTTCATGGGATGAAAGCTCAATCATGGGATAGTGCCGGGCAGGAAATGGTTGAGATGGAAAGTGCAACCTCAACCGGAACTCAACCTGGGAATCTGGGTAATGATGATCTGGCAAATGTTGCTGGTTTGGATTTTCTGATGTTGCGACATTCGGGACAAATTTCGGACAAAGAACTTAAAGCCTGGTCGGAAGCGATGTTGAACAGAAGCCGGATGGAAAAAAGCGTTGGAAAAATCAGGATTCAAGGAAGGTCAGGAATAAGACCTGGCCATGTGGTTGCCTTGCAGGGTTTGGGAAACCGGTTTAACGGAAATGCACTGATTTCTGCTGTCAGCCACCGAATTTATGGGGGGAACTGGTTTACATATTTGGTTTACGGAATAAAATTTGAAACTTTTGCACAGCATTTTAAAGATAACTTATTGGAAATTCCCGCTGCCGGCTTAATTCCTTCTGTTTCCGGACTGCAGGCTGGCATCGTGACGGTTCTCGAAAATGACCCAAAAAGTGAATTTCGGATAAAGGTAAAACTGCCAGCCATAAGTCCAGATGAGGAAGGCCTTTGGGCAAGGATAGCTTTGCCAGATGCTGGTAAAGACCGCGGTTTTATGTTTATGCCCGAAATTGGCGATGAGGTCATCGTTGGTTTTATGAATGAAGACCCACGAAATCCGGTAATTCTCGGGATGTTGCACAGCAGCGTAAAACCAGCACCTTTTTCAGCTACCGATAGCAACAATCAAAAAGCAATGGTCACGCGTAGCGGGATTAAAATTTCATTTGATGATGATAAGAAATCCGTTGAGATTTCGACACCTGCGGGTTACATTTTCCATCTCGACGAAGATCAAAAAGAAATCCTGCTGGAAGATGCCAACAGGAACAAAATAAAAATGAATTCTGATGGAATCACGCTCGAAAGCGGCAAGGATGTCATTATTAAAGCCACCAGCGGAAATGTGACCATTGATGGAATTAATATCACGCAAAAAGCCATGGCAGAGATAAAATTGGAAGGCAGCGCAGGGCTTGAGGCAAAAAGCTCAGGAGTAACAGTTATTAAAGGTTCATTAGTTCGAATAAATTAAACATGCCAGCTGTAGCAAGAATCGGAGATATGCACGTTTGCCCGATGCAAACCCCGGCGGTGGTGCCAATTCCGCACGTTGGAGGTCCGATTTCCGGCCCCGGCTGCCCAACGGTAATCATCGGAGGAATGCCGGCTGCTGTTGTCGGCGATATGGCCGTTTGCACCGGGCCGCCCGACAGCATATCAAAAGGTTCGGCAACGGTTTTTTTTGGCGGAAAATCGGCAGTGCGGCAAGGTGATCTGACGGCTCATGGTGGAAATATAGCTGCTGGTTTTCCAACAGTAATGATTGGAGGATAAATGAACAACGACAAAAACATAGCATTTTTAGGTAACGGCTGGTCATTTCCACCGGCTTTCGATAAAATTTCCCGGAAGGTCGAAATGACTTTTGGACGAGAAGATATCGAAAGAAGCTTAGAAATTTTGTTGAGCACCCGCCCCGGCGAAAGGGTGATGCAGCCCGATTATGGCTGCAACCTCGACAGGCTGGTTTTTGAGCCGTTGGACACTTCTTTAAAAAGTTATATGGAAGATGTGGTGAAAACCGCCATTTTATACCACGAGCCACGGATTACAGCGGATAAAGTTGAGATTTCTGAAACTTCTTCTTTAAATGGCGAAGTGCGCTTAGTGGTTGATTATGTTATCAGAACCACAAATTCGAGGTACAATTTTGTTTATCTCATCAAACAACAATAAATGGGTTGCATTACACATCAGCGGCATATTTTAAAACGCGACGGGACTAACCAGTTTAACCGGTTGCCCGCGGCGTTTGATCCCTCTTTTGTGAAAATTGATGAGAAATCAACCGGCGACCTTTTGCGACTTATCACCAGTTTTTCCGCTCAGGTTCAGTTTTATAACCGCGAAAACCAAAAAGAAGGCGACTGGCAGGCGTTTTTCGAAGATTTAAGCCGCGACAATGAGCCGCACATCGCGCTTATGCTCACTTTCCTTAAACTTTTCGATGAAGCACGCGATCATCTCAACGAAATCGGCAAACGCCACCTCGACTTTTATTACCGGCAATTTCTGCAGATTCAGCAACGTGGCGCCGTTCCCGACAAGGTTCATCTGATTATCGAAACGGCCAAAAATGTCTATCAATACAAATTAGATAAAGGCACCAGATTTATTGCCGGAAAAGATAAATCCGGCAAAATGCTGGTTTATGAATCCGAGCGGGAAATTGTACTCAATAAAACCAGCGTTGGCAGTGTAAAATCGGTTTTTGTGGATAATGAACGGCAACATGCTGTTTTTGCTGCGGCCGTCGCCAATTCAGCCGATGGCCTGGGAAAAGCACTTGAAGGTAGTGAACCAAAATGGCCGGCATTTGGGATGCCGCAGTCCGGCTTATCTCCCGACAAACGAAGCATGGCTGATGCCACAACCGGTTTTGCCATTGCCTCACCCGCATTTTATCTTAAAGAAGGCGAACGAACGATTTCCATCACGCTTCATCTTACCGAACTCAATGATGGCAGCGGATTAAAATTGAATACGTTGCTCTCACGCGATCTGAGCAATTCGCTACTTGCCTTTGCCAGTGCCGAAAAAGACTGGACAACTGCAATGAATGTTGGCGTTTCTTACGATGCTTCAAATCAAAATCTGAATCTCACCATCGTTGCCGGCATTGACCAGCCGCCGATTGTAGCTTTTGATAAGAAAATTCATAAGGCAACTTTTGATACATCTCAGCCGGTTTTAAAAATTCTGATAAATAATAACGTGGCTAAAAATCCTTACCATTGGCTGCGCTCGCTATGTTTTGATGAAATCACGATAAACGTAACGGTGAATGGTGTCAAAAATCTGCTTTTACAAAACGACCAGGGTAAACTTGACTGCGAAAAACCTTTCCAGCCGTTCGGTCCCTTCCCCGCAAAGGGAGCCGCTTTTTATGTCGGAAGTAACGAGGTTTTTAGCAAAAAACTTACCGCTTTAAAACTGAATTATAAATGGAAAGATTTGCCCGAAAATTTAAATGGTTTTACCAGCTATTATGCAAATTACCATTCGCAATTTTTAAATGATGGTTTTACTTTTGGTTTAACCGCGCTCAACAAAGGAACCTGGGCGTCAGAGCCAGAGGCCAAAAGCAGAAATCTTTTTAACCTAAAGGCAGTTTTCATAAAGGCAAAAGGTAGAAAAGCCCGTACATTTTACCAGCTTTTTGATGGTGAAGTTGGACACAACATTGAAATTGGAAACTTTGGATTTGAGCAAAACGAAGATTTTACATCTTTTACTAAATTGGATAATTCTACTAAATCCGGGTTTTTGAAAATGGAATTAACCGGTCAGGATTTTGGGCATAAAGAGTTTCCGGCGGCTTACGCCAAACAATCTGTCATTGTAAGCAAAGCCCTGATGGATAATCCGGATGCTACACCGGCTGCATTGCCAAATCCGCCCTACACGCCGGTTATGGAATATCTTACCTTAAATTACACCTGCGAATCGCTAATCCAGGTAAACGAAAACGGCACTTCTACCGGCAACAGCTTTTTCCACATCGAGCCTTTTGGCGAAGCCAAAGTCGGTAAAAATCAAAAGGAAACAAATATTCCGCTGCTTCCGCAATTTATAAAACAAGGCTATTTTTATATTGGATTAAAAGATTTAAAGCCTCCACAAAACCTTTCAATTCTTTTTCAGATTGCCGAAGACAGCGCCGACACCGACAAAATTGACGATGAAAAGAAAATTGCGTGGAGTTTTCTGGGTTTATCGGGCTGGCTGGATTTGTCATCAAACGACATCATTTCTGATTCGACAAATGGTTTCCTGAAAACCGGCATCATAATTTTTAATATTCCCGGCGAAGCCAGCGATAAAAACCTGATTATGCCATCGGGGCTGCACTGGCTGCGAGCTTCTTATGATGGTGATGTGCGCGGAATAAACCAAATAATCAGTCTGCAAACGCAGGCAGTTACAGCCGTTTTTGTGGACCAGAACAACGACTCGTCGCATTACAGCACGGCTTTGGCTAACGGAAGCATCAGCAAATTACTGGTTCAGGATGCTTCGATAAAAAAAATTACACAACCCTTTTCTTCGTTCGGCGGACAAATTCCCGAGCAAGGAACGAATTTCCCTGTTCCTTTTTACACGCGGGTTAGCGAGCGTTTACGGCATAAAAACCGGGGCGTCACCATTTGGGATTTGGAACGGCTTGTTTTAAATCATTTCCCCAACATTTACAAAGTAAAGGCACTCAATCATTCCAGCGATAAAAACGACATCGCTCCCGGGAATATCACGGTTGTGGTTATCGAAAAAATCAGAAATAAAAACGCTGTAAACCCGCTGCAGCCTAAGACAAGCAGGGGTACTTTACAGGAAATAAAAACTTTTCTTCTGGATTATATTTCGCCATTTGTGGAGGTTTTTGTTCAGAATCCTATTTATGAAGAAATCCGGGTTGATTTTAAAGTTAAGTTTAAACCAGGCTTCGACCCGGGTTTTTACACGCTAAAACTGAATGAAGAAATCAAACAATTCTTGTCGCCATGGGCTTATGAAGAAGGGAAAGACGTCGTTTTTGGAAACCTGATTTACAAATCGGCCATCTATTATTTTATCGAAAAGCGCGAATACGTTGACTTTCTGATGGATTTTCGGATGGTTCACATTAAACCAAACTGGGGAATTGGCTGCATGGAAATTCTGGATGATTTTTACGTTGGCGCCAACGACAGCCTTTTTGATGTTGATAAAGCCGAGCCAAAAACGTCACGGTCAATCCTTGTTTCGGCCAGCGACCATAAAATCGGGATTATCGGGAACGAATTTTCCTGTAAATGAAAAAGATTAAGATTATCAAAATTAAAATGTTAGAATTATGAGCGAAAATACAAGGCAAAACATCAAAACCTATTTTGAGGATGGTGACCGCCCCACCGAGGAACATTTTAAGGAGTTGATTGATTCGTTCATCAATAAACTCGACGATGAGATTTATGTGGTTGCTCCCAAAGGCAAAAATGAAAAACGTATTGGAATCGGCGTTTCAAAACCCAAAAGCAAACTCGACGTTCAGGGTGGCATTAAAATCGGCAACGCCAACGATAAATTTGAAGGCGTCATCCGCTGGACAGGAACCGACTTTGAAGGCTACGACGGCAAAATCTGGCGTTCGCTCACAACTGATGCCACGGCAACCCGCGAAATCTTTATACCGGAACCGCAAATCGAATGTACCGCCGACCGCATTTACGCTTTTTGGGATGGCTGCACCGACAAACGTTTCCTGGATTTCAATCCTGCTTATTGGCTTTACCGCTACAAAAGCCGGATAAAACAGACTTACAAGGACAAATCGAAGCGCACACGCCTGAAACCAAAAAAATGGGCACATACCGAAAATCTGGATAAAGGCTCGCACAACAACGCCCGGCACACCGAGTTTAACCTCGACCGCACACCCGGCAAAAAGCAATTTATTGATATGGAACCGGTTAAATGGTTCAAACCCATCCCAAATAATACCAAAGATGGTTTCTGGATTCCAAAAGGCCAGGGCATAAATCCCGTTCCGGAAAAGACCTATTTCAACCGTCGGTTCGAATATTTCAAACTGCGGATTGTGCTTAATGTTGATGGAAAGCTGGTTTATGGCCCGTTTTCCGAAACTTTTTCGCTGGGTTACCGGCGGCGTTATTATCGCGATTCCAAACAAAAAAAATATAAACCGGTTTTTGAATTGGTTCAACCAGGTAAAGGAATGAACCATCCGGAAAAATGATTTGGGATTGATGATTTAGGATTTAAGATTTTTAGAAGAAGCCAAAATCTTAAATCCTAAATCTGAAATCAAAAATAAGAGTAAGTTCTTTGTTTAATGGAAAGGGGAGTACACGGATTCGAACGCTGTGGGTCGAAGGTTGTGTCAAGGGATGTAAGCAATCGTGCGGTTTTCCCGGCGCAAGCCGGAGCAAAATTGTAACAGTTTATCATTCATGGCAAAATAGCACTGAAAAAAGGCATCCTCATAAATTTGTATAGAGATGAGGTTGAGTCGTTTATATAGAGTAAGGTGCAATTCGGTACAGTTTCTGTCTGGAAAGTGTTTTTTCTTAACGGTGTTAGTGTATTTAAATAAGGCATCCTGCTGGCAAGAAGGTCGGATACTGCTGGTGTTGCAAGGCTGGGTAAAAAAACGCTGCGGTGGTTTTTTGAGAGGCGTGCTGGTGGCGGTATTAAAATCTGTCGAAAGATGGAGCCTTTTGCTGTGGAGGTTGAGTCGAAGTTAGTACAAATGCGAAGTAAAGAACGGCAACAAAAATGATGCAGGTAGGTACATCTGGTTTCAGTCATGTCGGTTTACTGCTTGCCTGGGCTTTCGGTTTACTTTCTGATAAATGGATGAAGTTTAACTTGAAAAGTATGCGTCAATATTACGGTGTAATCTATTGAAAAAAGGCATCCTTCGCTTGTCTTGAACGGTCCGGCTCCCCTTTCTTTTAAATTAAAATTGGACATTTTACATTGGATGTTCTACATTGGACATTTTAACAGGCTTATAATGTAAAATGTAAAATTTCCAATAACCAATATAAAATGAAAAATTGGGATAGTTGAATTAACATTGATGCTAAAAGAAAACTTCATAAATAAGCAAAAACCGTCGAGGATGTCGCTCGATTTTGGTAGGCTGCGCGAAGCTGGAATAGCGCATCTTCAGGAGTTGGCCGGAAAAATCTGGACCGACTACAACACTCACGACCCGGGAGTTACCACGCTCGAGGCGCTTTGTTATGCCATCACCGACATCAGCTACCGCTGCAATTTCAATATTGAAGACATCCTGGCAAGCGACCCATCAAACCGCATCGGGAATTCGCAAGACTTTTTTGAAGCCCATCAAATCCTGCCAAACCAGCCGCTTACCATTTTCGATTTCAGGAAAATATTGATTGACCAGCCATTTATCCGCAATGCCTGGCTCGAACCGGCTGAAAAAGGCGAATTGCCAATTTTTTATGATGAGCCCGAAAAAGAACTCACTTTTAAACCTACAGATGGCGCCGGCAAACAGAATAAAGAAATCAAAATTAAAGGCCTTTATAACGTCTGGATTGAGTTTGCCGAGGATGCAACATTTGGAAATCTAAACTCGGAAGTTGTTAAGTTTGATTTTGAGATTACCGATGGCTCCAAAAAACACCCGGCCCGGGCTTCGATATTTTTCCCGCATTACGACGATTTACCGTCGGTTTGGAAAAACGTAATGCTTTTGCGGGAAATAAAAGTGGTGATGAAAGACAGCGCTGACCCTGATTTTGACTTTGATGTTCAAGCCAAAGTTACCCACGGCGAAACCGACGAAAAAGAAATAATTAACCCGAAAATTGTCGTTGATTCGGACAATTTTGACTGGAATTCCAAAAAATCGCAGGTTAAAAACAAGATTGCCGATGCGCTTAAAGAAACGGCGGCTTCAGGGCTTTTTGCTTTCTTCAACCAAAAACAGGTAAAAATCAATCACCACATCGGTTTTATCGAAAAATTCCTGAACGAAAACCGAAACCTTTGCGAAGATTTTCTTTCGATAAAAATCGTCAGGTATCAGGAAATCGCCCTCGAAGGCGAAATCGGCATCAGCCTCGACAGCGACCCGCACCTCTTGCTGGCACAGGCTTTTTACGACATTCAGCAATTTTTAAATCCCACCATCAGATTTTATACTTTAAAAGAATTACTCGACGAGAAACTGTCACCAGAGGATATTTTTGAAGGCCCGCTTTTGAAACACGGCTTCATTAAAAATGAAAACCTTAAAGCCTTCCGGCAATGTAAAACCATTTTTGTTTCTGATATTTTAAACCTTCTCATCAGTAGCAATCCCGAAAAGATAAAATATGTTTCCGGCTTTAAAGTCGCTAATTATGTTGATAACGAGTTAATTGGCAAAGCCGACAGCAACTTTTTAAAGTTATTCGAAGCCGAAAATTACATCCCGGCCATTGGAATCAAAAACTCAAAAATTCACTGTAAAAAGGGAGAAGTTTACCAGGAAATTGACTGGAGTAAGGTTGAAACGCTTTATGACGAAAAAGTAAAAGCCGGTGAGCCGGACAAATCATTTGAGATCGAAAGCAGGCTCGAAACGCCCGTTGGCCGCGACCGTAACACCAGCCATTATTCCACGGTTCAGCAGGATTTCCCACCAACATACGGCATTGGCTGGCGCGGTTTACCCGAAAGTTCAACGGACGAAAGAAAAGCTTTAGCCCATCAATTCAAGGGTTACCTGTTGTTTTTCGACCAGCTTTTTGCAAATTTCTTATCCCAGCTTTCCAACATAAAAAATATTTTGTCCATTGATGGCAACATCGCCCAAACCTATTTTGAGCAGGCTGTTTACGAGGTTCCGGAAGCCTTGTTTCTTTTAAAGGAATTTATTGGCGATAAACCGGATTTATCGGATAAACAGGCGCTTGCCGAAGCCTGGAATTTATTTAAAACGGATTCTGGAAACAACTATTCAAAAACCATTCGCAACATTAACGAGGATGAACCAACCTT
>CAIYZW010000625.1 GCA_903930725.1 uncultured Bacteroidota bacterium | reverse complement strand
TTTTGCAACAAATGGGAATCGAAGTGTTGTACGGGAATTTCTATCAGGAAAATATCCGCGACTGGTTCCGCGAAAACGGACAGTACATCAGTTTTGTAATTGCCCACCGGGTTCATATCGCACCTAAATATTTCGATATGATCAGAAAATTTACCACAGCAAAATTAGCGTATGTGGGCCACGACCTCCAATATCTCGGCAGCAAGCGTAAGTTTGATGTTACCGGCGACAAAAAGTTTATTAAGGAACACGCGAGATTCCTCAAAACCGAAACCGAAATTTTTAACGCTGTTGATGTTATCCTGCCCTTTTCTACATACGAAGAACCCTACATAAAAAAGCTTGCACCGGAAAAAACCGTACAGGTAATTCCTGTTTACTTTTTTGAAAACATCCCCGAAAAAGTTCCCGGATTTGATGAACGCCACGATATTTTATTTGTGGGATATTTCGGCCATCCGCCAAATCCGGATGCCATTTTGTGGTTTGTGAAGGAGGTTTTTCCATTTGTTCATCAAAATATTCCCGATGCTAAACTTCATGTTGTTGGTTCACAACCTACCGAAGAAGTGCTGAAACTGCGCAGTGAATCAATCAACATTACAGGCTTTGTATCAGATGAGGAATTAACGAGGTATTATCAAACCTGCAAAGTAGCCATTCTCCCGCTAAGGTTTGGCGCCGGAGTAAAGGGTAAGTTACTCGAATCGCTCCACCATCAAATTCCAACGGTAATCACTTCGGTAGCTTCCGAAGGAGTGCCTGAGATTGAGAATTATAGTATGATTGCTGATACACCAGGCGATTTTGCAATGAAAATCGGTTTACTTTATCAGGATAAAAGCGTTTGGGAGAAATACTCGTTGGGAGGAAAAGAGATGATTGAGAAGTATTATACAGAAGAGGTTGCGGGAAAGCTGCTTGAGAAAGTTTTCAACCAGAGATAATTAATTCAAATTTTTGCTAATCGAAGGGATCAATTATGGTTTTCAACAAAGACGTTCTTTTTATCCATCTCGGGAAAACCGGCGGGATGTCGGTAACCGATTATTTATGCAATACACTGAAGCCGCCTGTTTATCATGTTTTGCCGAAAAGCTCTCTGGAAAAAGTCAAAGCATTGGGCTATGAGGAAATGATTCCGGGCAGCAGACATGGCTCACTATATGTAGCACGAGAAATAATCGCACCCTACAATCTGAAATTATCCGACTTTAAACTGATTTTTGTGGTCGTAAGAAATCCCTTTGATCTGCATTTTTCGTATTTTAAACAGCTTAGAAAACCGCATGTTTTTAAACGTTTGTCAGAAAATCCGAAGAACAAAAACCTGCTTGATGCGGCTATGGGCGAATATGACGCATTTGCACAAAAGGATTTTGTTCATTACAATGGAATGCTGTCAACGTTTTTCGAAATTGACGGGAAGAGGCCTGAGAATTTACAAATTGTAAAGTTTGAAGAATTGGCTACCAAGGTACCTGAGCTTGTAAGGCCTTATGCGGTAAATGATTATCAATTCCCACACGAGAACAAAAGCATTGACAAAAGTCTTCCTCCAAAAAGACTAATTAATGAAGCCGCTGCTGCCATCAAGCACAAGTACTATTACATATTCAAAAACTTTTACCCTGATTTGTTGGCTGAAACTGAACACAACAGGACATCAGAAAGGCAGCAAAAAAGCAAATACATTTTTGTTGGTGGCTGTGCGCGTTCCGGAACAAATATTTTAACAAACATCATTGGCAGTTATCACCGCATTGTTCTGGGAATGGAGCGATACAACAATTAATGAAGCCCCAAAAATTTCAGTTGTCGGCTGAGCATTTCGAAAAAAACAGGTTCCTGACTATCCATGAAAACGATACCGGATCAACGACTTCAATAAATTTAGTTGCCATCGGTCAATTCCCGAAAAAGGGGTCATGCGAAATATGTTGGTGTAAAATACCCCAACTTTGATGAAGTGACAATTAAAACAAAAATGGCGTTAGGCGAAATATCGGTCATTTACATCTACAGGAACATTTATGATGTTGCAGAATCGTTGAATCACAAAGCAGAAAAAGGAACAGAAAACTGGAAAAGTGACAAAAATTATGCGAAAGCTGTTGAAAGGTGGAATGCCTCTCTTCAAAGAACTTTAAAACTGTTGAATAGTGGAGAAGGAATTCTTAGTGTAAACTATAATGATTTACTGTTTTCAGAAAAGAACATCCTGCCTCTTTTTGATAAACCTGGAATTGACACGGTTGAAAATATTGTTGAGTCACTC
>CAIYZW010000624.1 GCA_903930725.1 uncultured Bacteroidota bacterium | reverse complement strand
ATTGATAAGCAAGGCGCCGTATCCGCCATGCGTTATTTTGTCGCTGTTGCCAAACAGGGTATGCATTTCGGTTTGCGGTTTTTCGTCCTGGGCAAGAGCAGAATTGGTGAAAACCAGTGCCATCAATAAAAATATCAAACTTGTCTTTTTCATGTTAAAATAAATTATTTGGTTAAAATTTTAATGATTTCTCTAAAATGTATAGCGCAGGGTCAATCCAAAATCCCATAGATCAACCCTGAAATTTTTTTCTCCGAAAAACTCGACGTAAGGTTTGTAATCGAGGCTAACCACCAGCGGGATGCTGTAAAACTGGTACTCACTGCCAAAAATTCCGTCAAATCCCAGAACCGGGTTGTACCGGGTATCGTTGAAATAAGCGGTACCGCTGCTATCGCACTGGCAATAAGATTCCTTTATACCCTTGTAGCCGGCATGGCCTCCAACGCCCCAGTAAAAATACAGGTTACTGATCCTGTCGGTTTTGATTGGTTTATAGTACTCAACCAGGCCGGTAAACTGTATGCCATGTTCGCGAAAAGCCAGTATAGTCTCAAATCCTTTAAATTGATCTTCGAGATATTTGTAGGAAATACCGTTGCCGCCAAGCCTAAGCCCGATTGATTGAACAACTTCCTGCTTCTGCGCTCTGACAGCATTTACTGCGATTAACAAAATTGCCATGGCTATAATTCTGATTCCTGTTTTCATTTGTAATTTTTTCATCATCAATGACAAGATTAAATTGTATGGGTTGCAAATTGAATGAATTTCTTTAAAAATTTGTGAGCGAAACCTGTCCCGACAAAATATTTATTTTTACTTCGGGAAGCGATTTTCCGGTGCCAATGGTGCCTGAGCTTTGATAAAGCCCGTTTTTCTCGTCGAGTACTTCCTTTTTAAGATTTGAAGTGCCAAGTGTGTTTGAAAGTGTGGTTTGCTTCGAATAGCCAATTACCAGGTTAAACGCTGATTCCTTGTCGAAATTCAGGCTGATTTCGGTGTATTTTGCTGTGATATTGATCTGGCCAAAAGTCTTTTCAACCGATTTCATGTCAATTTCGCCGTAGTTGGCGTTTAGCAGCGCGGTGGCCGAAAAATCATCAACGCTTAGTTCGGAAAACGAGAGTTCACCGCGGATGCTTTTAACTTTTCCAATGTTGATTTTATCGCGTCTTGAGTTGATTTCCAGTGTTTCGATGACTTCAAAATCAAAAGCTGACGATTTACAATCGAGCTTCATTTTTCCAGCCTGATTAATCTCAACCTCTGCATAACCGGCGGTAATTTTACAATCGCCAACTTTTTTAATATTCACCGAGCCGAAATCAATTTTAAGGTCGAGGTCTTTCAAAAATTCGTTGGCTTTTAAATCGCCGTTCGACAGGTTAATATTAACCCGTTCATCAAAATCGGTCATAAAAATATTACCAAACTTATTCTCGATTTTTACCGGACAGGTTTTCGGCATGTAAACTTTATAGTCAATCTGCACCGTGTTGCTGCTGGTAAACAGCGTGTTGGCAAGGTTATTTACTTCATCCAGAAAGGAACCCTGATTGTTTTTAAAAATAGTTTTGGCGATAATGTAACGAGACGTTGGGGTAAATTCAAAATCAATGGCGCTCAGTGTTTTCTCCACTTTTTCCTGTTTGATCGAATTAACCACAACGCTGATCTCAAATTTTACGGAATCTTTGACCCAGTTTATAATATGGACATTTCCGTATTTATTGCTGATCTGGATTTCGGTTCCGGGACTGATGGCAAATGCCCTGGTTTCGTTGTGAACCTTTTCGAAAGCCCCGGCCCGGAACTGGCACGCCAGCACCCAGAAGGCTATGAGAAACAAGGCTTTTATTTTACAAACTGACATCATTATTTTCACTGTTTTTGGTTTGTTCGTTTTTTGCAGCGCGCAACTGGCGGAGCACATCTTCGAGAATATCAAGTTTAACACGGTAATTTTGTATCATGGCCTCAATCACTTCTTCGTTGGCGGCATTATCTTTTAAATCGCTTTTCAAATCGGCGTAAACGCTGTCCAGTTCAACAAGCTCGTAATTTACTTCCTGCCTTATTTCGGGCTGATCCTGGGCCAGTGTATTAAATTCAATCCGGCGATTGTCAATTTGGGCTGTGTAAAATGCTTCGGCCTCAATCATCATTTTAATAATTTCTGATGGTCGCCCGTTTTCGTTACCGGTTTCGGCGGTTTGCTGTGGCTGAGGTGAGCCCATAAAATCATGAAAATAATAGGAAGCTACAAAAATCACCAGAACGGCGGCAGCCCTCCACATTACGCTGTTCCAGTTTATCATCCTCACTACCGGTTTCGGTTTCCGGATACGATCGAACAATGCTGGATCCGGCGCCAAGTCGTCGAATTCGTCGCGGTGACTGAGTATAAATTTTTCTAACCTATCTTGTTTCATTTTTCGTTTGAGTTAGTATTTCTTTAATCCTGTTTTTTGCCCGCATGTATTGCGATTTTGAATTGGATTCGGAGATGTTTAAAATCTGCGAAATCTCAACGTGGTCGTAACCTTCGAGCAGGTACAGCGAAAAAATAATCCTGCTCCCCCCGGGCAGAAATTCCATCGCCTTTTT
>CAIYZW010000623.1 GCA_903930725.1 uncultured Bacteroidota bacterium | reverse complement strand
TACACCGAAGTCTGGGGCCCTAATGATGGTTTTGCTGACCTGGCTGCGATTATTAAAGCTAATAACGATTTCGGCGGAAACACCAAAAACACGGTGCTTGCTGCCTACATGAATTATAACCTCGCCAATTCAGCAGGTTTTTTTAACACGCCAGGCGTTCTGCTCACCAATGCAGTGATCTTTTCTTTTGGAGGCTCACACCTCGAATTGGGCGAACACATGCTTGCCAAAGAATATTTCCCGAACAACAACCTCCAGATGCGCGGTGATTTGAGGGATGCGATGATCGGTTATTACGATTTTATGGTGGCTTACGAAAATCTTTTGCGCGATGGTGGAACCGGATTTACCCCCGACATTAGCTGCGCCGATTACCAGTTTGACATCAATGCCTGGCCGCCACAGTCAGGGAACGTTTCGGCATCAGGCCGTGAAGTCGGCAACAGTCAGGTTTACCATTTGATCAATTTTGCCAATGCAACTTCTTTAACCTGGCGCGATAATTCCGGCACACAAGCCGTGCCCGGCACCTTTAAAAACGTGAAACTTACCATCCGGTCAAACAAGGCCGTCACAAAAATCTGGATGGCTTCACCGGATGCTTTCAACGGAACCCCCGTGAATATCGAATTTACAACTTCAGGAGATAAAGTAACCTTTTTTCTGCCACAGCTAAAATACTGGGATATGATTGTTGTTTCCTGAGAATTCAACCAATCATTTTCTAAAAACATCAACCAACCCTATCGACAATGGCCAACCTAAAATATTTTCCAAAAAAAACATAAACAAAATGATCAATAAATCAAGTGCCTTACTGATGATTTTCATGCTCATGGTTTTGGCAGTATTTTCACAAAATGAGCCATCAAAACCTGTAAAACCCGGAAATTGCCTGAGCTTTAAAGCCGAAGGCAACCAGGTTGTTTTTGAATGCGAAAACAACATCCGGGTGCAGTTGAAGCTTTGCAGCGCCACGGTGGTTAAGCTCTGGTACGAACAGGGCGATTTTAACCGGAATAACGAATCCTTTGCCGTCGTCACGGAAGAACTTTCTGATCCAGGCAATTTAAATATCCAGGATTTGCACCAAAGTTTTGAAATCTTTACAGGCGATCTGATCATCCGGATTGCCAAAAACCCGTTCCAGATCAGGTTTTATGATAAATATCAGAAATTGTTGCTCGAAGATTTTACCGATAAAGGATTCGTTAAAGATTCTGCCTGGCAAACGACTTTTAAAACCTTACGTCCCGATGAACATTTTTTTGGCCTGGGCGAAAAAACCGGGAGCCTCGATCGCCGCGGGAAATCCTATTGGATGTGGAACAGCGACAAGCCCTGTTACGGTGTTAATGAAGATCCGCTTTACAAAAGCATTCCGTTTTTCATGAGTAACTACGGTTACGGGATTTTCTTCGATAACACCTTTAAATCTTCTTTTGATTTTGGAAGCGAATCGAACAAGTATTTTTCTTTTGGCGCTCCGGGTGGCGAAATGATCAGTTATTTCATTTACGGGCCATCCTACAGTCAGATCATTGCCTCCTACATCCGGCTCACCGGCAAGCCAATCATGCCGCCGGAATGGGCATTGGGATTTTCGCAATGCCGCGGGCTGCTCACCAATGAAAAACTTACCCGGGAAATTGCCACCGAATTCCGCAAACGACAGATTCCCTGCGACATCATTTACCAGGATATTGGCTGGACCACCCATCTGCAGGATTTCGACTGGAATCCGGGAGCCTACAATAATCCACGGAAAATGGTTGCTGATCTGGATTCGATGGGATTTAAAATCATAGTTTCCCAGGATCCGGTTATTTCGCAGGGACAATCAAAAGACTGGCATGCCGATGAATCTGGCAAAAACTTTTCACAATGGCGTGAAGCCGATGCTGCAGGGTTTTTTACTACCGACATCCGTACGGGGAAATCCTACGATATGCCCTGGCCGTGGGGCGGGAACTGCGGTGTGGTTGACTTTACAAAACCCGGCGTTGATGATTGGTGGGGAAAATATCAACAGAAAGTGCTGGACGATGGCGTTCGCGGATTCTGGACAGACATGGGCGAACCTGCCTGGTGCAACGAAGAAAGCACCGACCGCCTCTTTATGAAGCATCATCTGGGCATGCACGACGAAATACACAACGTTTACGGCTTTACCTGGGATAAAGTGGTAACGGAACAATTCGAAAAACGAAATCCCGGCAAACGGGTATTTCAAATG
>CAIYZW010000622.1 GCA_903930725.1 uncultured Bacteroidota bacterium | reverse complement strand
TGTATTTCCCGGTTCGTTCGATCCCATCACCCGCGGGCACGAAAACATCATCAAAAGAGCCTTGCCGCTTTTCGATCAGATCATCATCGCCATTGGTGAAAACCAGGATAAAAAGAATTTCTTTTCGCTCGAAAAACGAATCGAATTTCTCAGACTTGTCTTTAAAGATGAACCCGGAATTACCATCGAAACTTATTCGGGACTTACGGTGGAGTTTTGTAAAAAGGTCAATGCCGGCTACATCCTTCGTGGCCTGCGCACTTCGGCTGATTTTGAATTTGAGCGCTCAATTGGCCAGGTAAACAAAAAACTGCTACCCAGCATCGAAACTGTATTTTTTCTTACCACCCCCGAATATACCTCAATAAATTCATCGGTGGTCCGCGATATTATCAGGCATGGCGGCGATCCCAGCCAGTTTATTCCTGAAGGGCTTATTATGAAATAGCTGTATCTGTCGAAAGGTTTAGTTATCAGGAAGCATCTATATCCTCACAATTTCATCTGCCTAAAGCTGTAAGAAAAAGACGCTGCGTCTTCCAATAAAAAGACGCTACGTCTTTTTATAAAAGATGCTCCGTCTCTGAAAAAAAGATGCTCCGTCTTTTTTTGGTTCAATTAATTTTTCGATTTGGATATTTGGGATACGGTCGTTCTCCAAAATCCCGAATGTTTTATCCGGTTCCAAAATGTCGGGTAGTTTGTAAAAAATTTGTGCTTCATCAAATTAAGCTAACTTTGCATCAAAATGCAGGTTAGTTCCTGCCACGATGGCACAAAAAACATCTGCTTCCGCAAAATAAACGGGAGGCATTATTGTTGTTAAAGCCGCGCATCTTATTAATTAATAAATGATTTATTATGTTTAAAGATTTTTTTAAGAAACTCGTTGGCACCAAATCCGACAAGGATATTAAAGCTATTGACCCGATTTTAAAGGAAACACTGAGAGCTTACGAAAAAATTAAGTTACTCAGCAACGACGATTTGAGAGCCAAAACACAGGAGTTTAAAAACAGGATTGCCGAGTATATTTCTTCCGAAGAAAACCAGATAAAAGAAATTAAAGACAGGATCGAAAATGAGCCTGATATTGATGTTGACGAAAAGGAAAAACTTTACGAAACCATTGATAAATTAGAAAAATCGAGTTACGAAAAATCGCAGGAAGTCCTTAACCAGATTCTGCCTGAAGCCTTTTCTGTGATGAAAGAAACAGCGCTGAGGTTTAAAGAAAATGCCACCGTTGAAGTTACCGCAAACCAGCACGACCGCGACCTTGCCGCAAAACACGACCATGTAAATATTGTGGGCGAAAAAGCCTATTACGATAATCGCTGGATGGCAGGTGGCAACCTGATTACATGGGACATGGCGCATTACGACGTTCAGCTTATCGGCGGAATGGTGCTTCACCAGGGCAAGGTTTCCGAGATGGCCACCGGTGAAGGTAAAACACTTGTGGCAACCCTGCCACTTTATCTTAATGCCCTTCCGGGAAAAGGCGTTCACTTAGTTACCGTGAACGATTACCTTGCAAAACGCGACTCCGAATGGATGGGCATGTTGTACCAGTTTCATGGCCTTACGGTTGATTGCATTGATAAACACGAGCCAAATTCTGAATCCCGGCGCAAAGCCTACCTTGCCGATATTACTTACGGTACAAACAACGAATTTGGCTTCGACTACCTGCGCGACAATATGACAGGAAATCCGGACGAACTCGTGCAACGCCCGCACAATTACGTAATTGTTGATGAGGTTGACTCGGTTTTAATTGACGATGCACGTACGCCGCTCATTATTTCGGGGCCAACCCCAAAAGGCGAAAACCAGCTTTTTGATGAGATGAAACCCAACGTTGCCAAGCTTCACAATGCCCAGCGAAACCTGGTTACAAAATTCCTGGCCGATGCAAAACAAATGCTTGTAAAGGAAAAAACAACAGATGAAGAAGAGAAAAAAGGTGGCGAAGCATTGTTACGCGCCCAACACGGACTTCCAAAAAACAAAGCGCTCATCAAGTTTTTAAGCGAGCCGGGCATGAAAACCCTCATGCAGAAAACCGAAAATTTTTACATGCAGGAACAAAATAAACACATGCACATCATTAATGATGAGCTGTTTTTTGTAATTGACGAAAAAAGTAATTCCATCGAACTTACCGAAAAAGGCCACGACCTTTTAAGCGAATCGTACAACGACCCGCACTTCTTTATTCTTCCCGACCTGGGCGCCGAATTGGTTGACATTGATAAAATGGCGATTCCCGATGAAAAAAAGGATGAGATGAAAAGCCAGCTTACGCTTGAATATTCAATAAAATCAGAACGCGTTCATACGGTAAATCAGCTTCTCAGAGCTTATTCGATGTTCGAAATTGACGTTGAATATGTGGTGATGGACAACAAAGTAAAAATTGTTGACGAACAAACCGGTCGTATCCTCGAAGGCCGCCGTTATTCGGATGGTCTGCACCAGGCAATCGAGGCTAAGGAAAACGTTAAAATTGAAGCTGCCACCCAAACTTACGCTACCATCACGCTTCAGAATTATTTCAGAATGTATAAAAAGCTGGCCGGGATGACAGGAACTGCCGAAACCGAAGCCGGCGAACTCTGGGATATTTACAAATTAGATGTGGTGGTTATTCCTACAAATAAATCAATTACCCGCGACGACCGCGAAGATTTGATTTACAAAACCAAACGCGAAAAATTCAACGCCGTTATCGAAGATATCGAATCGCTGGTAAAGGCCAAAAGGCCGGTGCTGGTGGGAACAACATCTGTTGAGACTTCGGAATTACTCAGCCGGATGCTCAACATGAAGAAAATTCCGCACAATGTACTTAATGCTAAACTCCATCAACGGGAGGCCGATATTGTTGCCGAAGCCGGACGCCCCGGAAAAGTAACCATCGCAACCAACATGGCTGGTCGTGGTACCGACATCAAGCTTGGAGCTGGTGTAAAAGAAGCCGGCGGTTTGGCAATCATCGGAACCGAGCGGCACGAATCACGGCGTGTTGACCGCCAGTTGCGCGGACGTGCCGGCCGACAAGGTGACCCCGGAAGTTCCCAGTTTTTCGTATCTCTCGAAGACGACCTGATGCGAATGTTCGGCTCCGACAGGATTTCCCGCGTTATGGACCGCATCGGAATCAAGGAAGGCGAAATGATCCAACATTCGATGATTACAAAATCCATCGAACGGGCACAGAAAAAGGTCGAAGAAAACAACTTTGGCATTCGTAAACGTTTGCTCGAGTATGATGATGTAATGAACTCACAGCGTGAGGTGATTTATCGCAAACGCCATCATGCCCTTTTTGGCGAAAGGCTTGGTGTTGACATCTCCAACATGATGTTCGACCTGAGCGAACAAATCGTGATGGATTACCAGGCTAGCGGTGATTACGAAGGTTTCAGACTGGAGGTCTTAAAAGATATGGCCGTCAATCCTCCAATAACCGAAAAAGAATTGATGCAGTCATCTAAAGATGAACTTACCGAAAAATTGTTCGACCATGTTTACAAATCTTATAAAAATAAGATGAAGTTTATTGCCGAACGTGCTTTTCCTGTTATTAAAGATGTTTACGAAAACCACTCCAACTACGAGCATATTGCCATCCCGATTACTGATGGCATGAAAACCCGCCAAATTGTTGTCAATCTTAAAAAAGCTTACAAAGATGGAGGACGCGAAGTTAACCTGTCCATCGAAAAGAGCGTTACTTTGGGTATGATTGACGAAGCATGGAAAGAACATCTCCGCGAGATGGACGAGCTGAAACAATCTGTACAAAATGCCACTTACGAGCAAAAAGACCCGCTTTTGATTTATAAATTCGAGTCGTTTGAGCTTTTCAAGAAAATGGTTCAGAAAATAAACCGCGAAATCACCTCATTCCTGCTTAAAGGAAATCTTCCAGTACAGGATGCCAGCCACGTACGCGAAGCCCAATTACCAAAAAAAACCGACCGCAGACGTCT
>CAIYZW010000621.1 GCA_903930725.1 uncultured Bacteroidota bacterium | reverse complement strand
GAAATATCCAGGCTATTAAATTAGTCATATTGTTAACTGGCAGAAAAAGCCCGATAATTTTAAAAATCCACCTTTTCCTCCCGCAATTTAAATACATTAAAAATTACCTTCGATTAGCCAAAAAACGAAAAGTATTGAGCCTTTGTAAAGGTTAAAAACTGTATTTTCGTGCCTTCTAAAAAAAACAAAAAAACTTAAATATTTTTTTTATGGCTAAAGTTCAAGGTGCCATTGTTGTTGACCGTGAGCGGTGCAAAGGGTGCGAAGTTTGTATCCCTGCCTGCCCTACCGAAGTCATCGAACTGGCAAAAGAGGTCAACGGAAAAGGGTATCATTTTGCCTATATGGCCAATCCGGATGCCTGTATCGGCTGTGCAAACTGTGCAATCGTCTGTCCCGACGGAGTAATTTCGGTTTATAAAGTCAAAAAAACTGCTTAATAAAAGATTAAAATTCAGATAAAATGGGTGAATTAAAATTAATGAAAGGGAATGAGGCGATTGCTGAGGCAGCTATCCGCGCAGGCGTGGATGCCTATTTCGGTTACCCGATTACACCTCAGTCGGAAGTTATCGAATACCTGATGGCCGAGCAACCCGAAAACCGCACAGGAATGGTTGTTTTACAAGCCGAAAGCGAACTTGCAGCCATCAACATGGTTTATGGAGCCGCTGCTGCCGGTAAAAAAGTATTCACATCATCCTCAAGCCCCGGAATAAGCTTGTACCAGGAAGGCATCTCTTACATTGCAGGCGCCGAACTTCCTTGTGTTATTGCCAACGTTGTTCGGGGCGGCCCCGGTCTCGGAACCATCCAACCCTCACAGGCCGATTATTTCCAATCAACAAAAGGCGGCGGCCACGGCGATTACAGGCTTTACGTCCTGGCACCATCATCCGTTCAGGAAATGGCCGATTTTATCCAGCTTGGTTTCGACATTGCTTACAAATACCGCAACCCTGTCATGATTCAATCCGATGGAATGATTGGGCAAATGATGGAAAAAGTTGAACTTGCCGATCAAAGACCACGCTGGACCGACGAAGAAATCAAACAAATGCACGATTCCTGGGCAGCTTTTGGTAAGGGCGATCACCGCGAAAGAAATATTATCACCTCCCTCGATCTTGATTCGTCAAAACAAGAAAAACACAACCACCATCTTCAGGCAAAATACCGCAAGATGGAGGAAAATGAAGTGCTTTTTGAAGAAATTAACTGCGAAGATGCCGATTATCTGATTGTAGCTTATGGCTCAAGCGCCCGTATTTCGATGAAATCGGTTGACCTGGCCCGCGCAAAAGGCATCAAAGTCGGTCTGTTCCGCCCGATCACGCTTTATCCTTTTCCGATGAAACAATTAAACGCTTATGTTGGAAAAGTGAAAGCAATTCTTTCGGTTGAAATGAGTGCCGGACAATTGATCGAAGACGTTAAACTTGCCGTCGAATGTAATATTCCGGTGAAACATTTTGGCCGTTATGGCGGCATGATTCACTCACCCGAAGAAGTGCTTACCGCGCTGGAAAATTTAATTAAAGGAGAATAAATGATGGACATCAAAGATATTGTAAAAGAAGAAAATCTGGTTTATTCCAAAACCAATCTGATGACCAACAATGTGTTGTCGTATTGTCCGGGATGCGGACACGGCACGGCACATCGCATTATCATGGAAGTTATCGACGAATTGGGGCTGCAATCGCAAACTATTGGCGTGGCTCCTGTTGGTTGTTCGGTACTGGCGTATGATTTTATGAATATTGACATGATCCAGGCTGCACACGGTCGCGCTCCTGCTGTTGCCACAGGACTAAAACGTACAATGCCGGATAAGTGCATTTTCACTTATCAGGGCGACGGCGACCTTGCGGCCATCGGCACTGCCGAAACCATCCATGTTTGTAACCGTGGTGAGGATATTACCATGTTTTTTATTAATAACGGGATTTACGGGATGACCGGTGGACAAATGGCACCAACAACCCTCGAAGGGATGAAAACAGCTACTTCACCTTATGGACGGGATTTGAAAAAAATGGGAAATCCATTAAAAATCACCGAATTAATCGCCCAGTTACCCGGAACTTATTATGTAACGCGCCAGGCTGTTCACACTCCTGCCGCAGTTCGTAAAACCAAAAAAGCCGTTTTTAAAGCCTTCGAAGTTCAAAAAGAAAAGAAGGGCATTTCATTCGTCGAAATCGTTTCAAACTGCAATTCGGGATGGAAACTGCCTCCTGTAAAGGCCAACCAGTGGATGGTGGAACACATGTTCCCGTTTTATCCCATGGGCGACATAAAAGTTGATGGACATTTGGTGAATTCAAATAAAGCAGAAGTTAAAAGTTGATGACCTTCAAAAAATAAAGAACTAAAAAAACGAAAATCATGACAGAAGAAATCATCATAGCAGGATTTGGTGGACAGGGCGTACTTTCGATGGGAAAAATTCTGGCCTATTCCGGAATTATGCAGGATCAGGAAGTTAGCTGGATGCCATCTTATGGGCCCGAAATGCGCGGCGGAACGGCCAACGTAACAGTAATTGTGAGCGACGACAGAATCAGCTCGCCGGTTTTAAACTTTTACGATACGGCCATCATCCTCAACCAGCAATCAATGGATAAATTTGAGAAAACCGTTAAGCCAGGCGGATTGCTCCTTTTCGATCCAAACGGCATCACCCATCCTCCACAACGCAAAGACATTAAGATTTTTAAAATTGAAGCTGCCCGCCTTTCGGCAGAAATGGGAAATACCAAGATTTTTAACATGGTTGTGTTGGGAGCATATCTCAAACTAAAACCCATCGTTAAACTTGAAAACGTAATCCGTGGTTTAAAAAAATCAATCCCGGAGCGCTACCATAAACTTATCCCGATGAACGAAGAAGCGCTTACCATGGGCATGGCAAATTCTGTAGAAATTTTTCCAGCCTAAGAAATTCGTCAGGTAAACTAACATTAAAACCTCCGTGGATTATGCTCCCCGGAGGTTTTTATTTAAAAAACAGCGCCATAAAACACCTTTTCGGAAATACTAAATGCCAGACCAACAACAAATTGAAACCATTGATTGTACTGTTTTGAAGGAACTTCTTGACACAAAAGCCCTTCAATACAACAATCTTCAATTTATCGGGACCGACCCGGTTTCAATTCCGCATCTCTTCACCAAAAATGAAGACATCGAAATTGCTGGTTTTTTGTCGTCCATCATAGCCTGGGGGCAAAGGCCGACGATTATTAAGAATGCTCATTCGCTGGTCGAATGGATGGATTTCTCTCCCAACGATTTCATCCTAAGTTTTACCGAAAAAGATTTGAAACCATTTAAGAAATTCGTTCATCGCACTTTTAATGGCGAGGACTGCGAATTTTTCCTTTGGTCGCTCAAAAACATTTATCAGAACTATCAAACCCTCGAAAACGCCTTCACGCTTGGGTTTTCGAATAAAGAGCCCAATGTAAAGCAGGCCATTATTTTGTTTAGAAACCGATTTTTCGAAATCGAACATCCTGCAAGATCACAAAAACACATTGCCGACCCCGAACGAGGCTCGGCAGCGAAACGACTCAATATGTTTTTGAGGTGGATGGTCCGACAGGATAAAATGGGTGTTGATTTTGGTATCTGGACTAAGATTCAGCCCTCGCAATTGATTTGCCCGCTTGATGTTCATGTGGCAAATGTTGCCGGGAAACTTGGCTTGCTTGCAAGAAAAGCGAACGACTGGCAGGCTGCCGAAGAACTCACAGCCGTCTTGAAAACTTTTGATGAAAACGATCCTGTAAAATATGATTTTGCACTTTTTGGCCTTGGAATTTTTGAGAAATTCTGAACCGGTATTTAATGAATCCTCCCACGTTTACCATTTAAAAATTCCGCAACAAAAGCATCAGCAAAACCCTTGCTTTTAACAATACTAAGGTAGCTTTTAGCCTCCTGAAGCGTGCTGAATTCCCCAACCGTGTAGCGATACCATTCTCCATCAGCATTTTCGTTAAGAGGTTGGTCAATTCCAATTGCTGATAAAGATGTTTCCAAATTGGTTAATTGAACGTGAGAAGCTTTAATCTGCACACCATAAAAGAACTTCATCTTTTTAATTCCCTCTTTTGGTGGCATAGTGGAGCTGCTTTGGGTGGTTGTATTTTCGATTTGACTCTTGCTATTGGCTAGCTGGGTTTCTGGTGGAACGATCTTCTTTTGGATTGAATCCTGTCTTGGACTACTTCTATCGGTGTCCGTATTGTTTGTTGTAGATTTCCACTCATTTAACAAATTATCAATTTTCGAAAAGAGGGAAGTTGTATCAATTTCAGGAATTTCTAACGGCATCTCAGTAAAGGTTTTTCCGGTTTGGGCAGGGGTTTTTGTATTTGTAATATATAAGTGAGTAAAATACTCAGCCAATACTCTGCCTTCGATGATAAAGCATGCATTTACCGGATAAACAGCTTGTTGTAAATTTGAAGATGTTATGGTCAGATGTGTTTCAAAAGCAGGGTTGGCTGGCATGGCACTCCATGTGATAATCATTTTCCCGGTTGATCTGTAGAATTTATAATTCAAATCTTCTGGCGCTTCAATCTCAAAGTCTGGCGGGAAATTTAGTTCAATTGTTCCAGGTCCGGTATTCTTGCCCTTTTGCACCAAAACGGTAGTGGCAAATGTCTCGTTTGGCCGCACTTCGCCCGGCATATCCAATGAAACTTTATAAATCGGAATGTCGGCAATAATTTGACTGGCAACATCTGCAGATTTCCTATTTTCGACAACAATTCCTATGTTTTTTTTGAAAGCAAACCCCGAGTCATCGGAGTAAGAGGTTAAAACCGGATAAACTCCGCCAGAAATCTGACCAACTTTAACCAGATAACAAATCGTAACTTCCTCGCCCAAAGCCATTTTTTGCCACGAAATGGTAACTTCATTATCACTTAGGGCAAAATCACAACCGGCAATTTCGGTATAAAGCGGCGTAAAACCTTTGGTAAAGCTATGTTTTAACTGCCCTGAAACGCTGTAATCAACAGGTTTTTTTAAAGTGGTAACAAACCGAAAATCATCACCTGATTTAGCGTTTTCGGCCTGAATATAACTTATCGTAATTCCCTTTTCTGTTACCAATTCAGGAACTTCTGCTTCCCTTTTCCCGTCGGAGCCCACCGCAAGTATTTCATTAAAGGCAATTCTATCATCTTTAAAAGAAATTGTACCAAAAAACATGTACAGGGCAGGGCTTACATTGCCAACCCGAAACTGGAGATTTAATGTAAAACGGTCTTCAGTATTTGGTTTTTCTGAATAAATCGAATATTCGTGTCCATCAAACGAAAATTTATAATGTTCTGCATCAGGTTTTGATAGTACAAAACCTTGAGGCAACATCAATGTAACGTTTACCGGACCTGAATAATGGCCCATATTATCTGCAATTATCTCAAAACTAAATGTTTCTGATGGCAACACCATATCAGGTTTGTTGACTTCAATTTTAAATACCGTAGAATGACTATTATTTGTTTGACCGAAAAAAACTGAAGGATGAAATGCAAGCAGAATCACCAGCATCACTAAACTTGATGACGTTTTTGAAATTAGCATCTTGATAATTTTGATGGTGTAAAAATAGAAATTTATCAATTAGGTTTACAAAGAATTGCCCAAACAGCGGGTCTTTTTAATGTTTGCAGTCAAAAGTAGTAAAGTCGCCATAGTTTAAAAGCAAAAATGCTTTCAATTTGGGTTTACAAAGCCCGTTAACACCTTTTAAAGCATTATTCGTTGTGATTTTTGAACATTAAAAAAACAGTACTGTTTAGGTGGTATAAAATCTAAAAATTTATGAAAAGACAAATTTTGATAATAATTGTGATTGGCTTTATGATGACTGCTTTTGCACAAAACGATAAAACGCTTCATAGCTTTAAAGTTAAAACTATTGATGGTGACGATTTTGACCTTAGTAACCTGAAAGGTAAAAAAGTGATGGTAGTAAATACAGCCTCAAAATGTGGGTTAACTCCGCAATATGAAGATTTACAGAAGCTTTACGCAAAATATGGTGGCGATAAATTTACCATCATCGGGTTTCCGGCCAATAATTTTTTAAGTCAGGAACCAGGTTCAAATAAAGAAATTAAACAGTTTTGTACTGCCGAATTTGGTGTTACTTTTCCGATGATGGAAAAAATATCGGTAAAAGGCGATGACATGGCTCCTGTTTACCGGTGGTTGACTGAGAAATCCGAAAACGGTGTTTTGGATTCTGAAGTAAAATGGAATTTCCAAAAATACCTGATTGATGAAAACGGGAAAGTGGTCAAGATGATTTCGCCAAGAGAAAAGCCTGACAGCGAAGAGATTATAAAATGGATTGAAGGCAAATAAATTCGTTTAACTTTGCTCCTTTACAATTGATTGCAATCGTGAAGAAACAAATTTTGTCCGACAATCCATGGCTGCGCATCCCTGCGGTTGATTATGAAAATCACATGAAAGATCCCTCGGTATGTCAGGCCGAATTACTGAACCGGGAAATGGGTCGATTACTCGCGAGGTTTGCACCTGAACGTCTGGCAGTTATCGGCAGTACAACCGGAAATGGATTTGAGCATATAGATAGCAAAATCACCAAAAAAGTCCTGGCAATTGATATAAATCCCGATTATTGCCGGATTTTGAAAGAAAGGTTTGGAGAATTGGTTTACGGTCTTGAAGTGCTTTGCAGGGATGTTTCCGGAATCGAACAATTGCCTGGCAGTTTCGATATGATTCACTGCGCCCTGGTTTTCGAATATGTTGATCCTTCAAAAGCCTTAATAATGATTCGAAAAAGCCTTGCCAACAATGGAATTTTGACCGCGATACTTCAGATCCAGGATAACAAGCAAAGCCCCGTAACCAAAACGAAGTTCGAAAGTCTTCAAAAACTTGAAAACCAGATGCGTTTGGTAAACCCAGATAGTTTTGCAGGCATGGCAGGGAATGCTGGCTTTGTGATGTTGGAAGAAGAATTGATCACCCTTGAAACAGGAAAATCGTTTTATAAAGGAATTTTTAAAAATAGTTAGTAATGAAAAAAGTTGGAGCACATATCAGTGCATCAGGTGGGGTTGAAAACGCCCCTGAAAATGCCTTTAAAATCGGGGCGCAGGCATTTGCACTATTTACCAAAAACCAGCGCCAGTGGGTTTCAAAACCGTTATCCGCCGATAATATTAAAGGTTTCAAAGATAATCTTGAAAAGTTTGGCTTCTCATCTGATTTTATATTGCCCCATGACAGTTATCTTATCAACCTCGGGCATCCCGAAAAGGAGGGCCTTGACAAATCGCGGGAAGCTTTTCTTGACGAAATGCAGCGATGTGAATTATTGGGGCTAAAACTGCTGAATTTCCATCCAGGCAGCCATCTTAACAAAATTGATCCCGAAAATAGTTTATTACGAATTGCCGAATCAATAAATATTGCACTCGATAAAACCAAAGGCGTTACTGCTGTTATCGAAAATACGGCAGGACAAGGCTCTAATCTAGGTTTTGAGTTTGAACAACTGGCATTTATCATCGAAAATATTGAAGACAAAAGCCGGGTAGGCGTTTGTTTTGACACCTGTCATGGCTTTGTTGCCGGTTATGATCTCAGGACGGCAAATGGTTTTGATGAAACCTTCAGAAAATTTGATGAAATCGTCGGTTTGAAGTATTTAGGAGGAATGCACCTGAATGATGCTAAAAAAGGCCTTGGATCAAAGGTTGACCGACACGAAAGCATCGGAAAAGGCGAACTTGGGCTTGATCCGTTCATCCGGATTATGAACAGTCCGTTATTTGATAATATGCCGTTAATCCTCGAAACTCCTGATGAAGAAATCTGGGCCGAAGAAATTAAGCTGCTTTACAGTTTATTTAGTTTGTAAAGGATCTTTTCCAATCGCTTTAAAATCGCCTCCCGAAGGATTTTGGAAAACACGTAGTTCAAATTCAGGGACGATCGCAAGTACATGGTCGAAAATATCTGCCTGAACTCCTTCATATTCAGCAAAAGCTTTCTCTTTGCTAAAGGCAATTATTTCGATGGGCAAGCCGGTTTCGGCAGGCTGCAGTTGTCGTACCATGATTGTCATATTCGGATTGATGTCGTTACGGTTTTTTAAATAGGCTGTCAGGTATGCTCTGAAAATGCCAATATTTGTCTGACGGCGGCCTTTTACTGTTAATGAAGGATCAATTTCGATTTCGTTGTTGTGCTTTTTAATCTCTTCTTCTTTTTCACGAATGTAATCAGAGATGTATTGAAACTTTGCAAACTTCCCGATCATTTCGGGGGTACAAAAACTGATGCTGTTAACATCAATGTTTACCCACCTTTTAATCCTCCGGCCTTCGGATTCTTCCATGCCACGCCAGTTTCTGAAGGAATCACTAAAAAGTACATAAGCTGGAATGGTCGAAATAGTTTTATCGCCATTCTGAATTTTTATAGTTGTAAGCGTAATATCAATAACAATCCCATCAACATCATATTTTGGAATTGTAATCCAGTCACCATTCCTGAGCATGTCGTTGGCTGTGAGCTGCACCCCGGCAGCCAAACCGAGGATACTGTCTTTAAAAACTAGCATTGCAATGGCCGAAAATGCACCAAATCCACCAAGTAAAAGTGATGCACTTTTTCCAACCAAAACCGAAATAATCGAAACCGAAACCAGGATGTAAACAACAATTTTTAAAACCTGGATGTATCCTTTTATGGGTCGGGATTTTGAAATTTCATACTGCTGATAAATGGCCAGAACGGCATTCAAAAATGCCAAAATAACCATCATTACAATTACGACTGTCGAAATTTTAAGGGCCATCAAAAAAAACAGGACCAAATCAGGAAAAGGTTCAAAAACGGTTGGTATTAAAAAGTAAGCCAGATAGACGGGTGCAAGATAAGCGAGCCGGTTAAAAACACGTCTCTCGATTAAAATATCATCCCAGGTTGATTCGGTTTTACGGGCGATTGATTTTAAAACTACATTGATGAATTTTCTGAATAACAAAAAAAGCAGATAACTGATAATCAGTGTAAAAGCAAACTCGATAAACGATGAGATTAACTCATTATAGTTTTGAGGCACACCCAGATAATCAGTAAAGTTACTGACAAATTGATCAATCTTTTTAAACATATTAAATAACTTTTATAATCGAAATCGGCAATAAAATCATGTGCTTCAGGCTAAT
>CAIYZW010000620.1 GCA_903930725.1 uncultured Bacteroidota bacterium | reverse complement strand
TAGGTTGTGCTGTTCTCGAAGGCATCGAAATGGGAAAAATTGATAAAGCTTTGTACGAAAATTATCTGAAAATGGAAAGAGAGAAAGCCCATTTTGAATCGTCGGTTGTAGAGAAACATAAAAAAGACAAGGAGTTTGGTAAAATGTTGAAGAACTATAAAAAAGACATAAAAAAAAACCGGCATTAACCACAAATCCAACGAAATCCCGATCATCAAAACCAAACGTAAAATGAAGATAATTTTGGTGGATGGATCAGATTTGTAAGCTTTTGCTATCGCCTTCGTTTTGGTTCCGCTTATTGCAGCTGGTTTTTATTTGAGTTTAAACCGTTTTAAAAACCGATATTTCCATTTCAATTTAGTCAAATCGCCATTCAAAATTTCCGGGTTCTCCTCGAGTAACTTTGAATAATACCAAAAGTCTTTGTCCGGAAAGTTCTTATTTGAAACAGCGTTGTAAATTTCCCGGTTTAAGTCCAGGTTTTTAAGATCGTACCTATCAAAGGAATTGTAGTCGTAATCAACAGTTCTTTTTTGATTGTTTATAATCTCCATGATGTCAAACTTTGGTTTTAGAATCTCAAGTAATAAACTGCCTTCGTAATTAAGTTTTATAATAATTTTATTTCCAACAAAGTCATTGTGAACTTCCCGGACATATTGATATTCTGGCAGTTTTACAAAACTGTATTTATCAATTAGAAAACCGAAGTACTTCATGATTTCATTTGAAAGCATCTCACTGTCGTAGTAGTAAATGTAGGAAGTTGTCATTCTTAAATTAGCGGCAACCGAAAAGCACAGCAAAATAGCCTTTCATTGATAGCCGGGTTTTTGTTAAAAATCTGCATTTTCTCGTAAATATCAACAAGTTTGTATCACTTTTCATCACCTGTAAACGATGTTATTTACGATTTCAAAGGTAGCTGCTTTTTTTTGAAGGGTAATCGGAAAATTTGAGGATTTTGCTTTTGATGCTATTTTAAAGCATCAGCTTTGAAATAGTTTTGAGCAAAGTTTGTCGGCTAAAAACAAAATGAATCGTAAATTTGTTAATGGTTATTAATCACAAATTTTAAACCTGATAATTATGGATACAAAACAGTTTACCGAAAGCCCAAAGGTTTATCACCTCGTGAGTAGTTTGCTCAATGAGGGTTTTGATAAGAAGGAATATTCTGATGTGCTGGATGAGGCAGGCCATCAATATGTCGAATTGGTGATGGAAGGCGGCGGCGTGCTTGGCGTGGCGCTGATTGGCTACAATTATGTGCTGGAGCAGATGGGGCTTCGCTTTTTTAGTGTAGCCGGTACTTCGGCTGGTTCGATAAATGCATTGCTGCTGGCCGGAATGGGCGATGTTTCTAAACCAAAAGCCGAAAAGCTTGTTGATGTTCTGGCCAATAAAAACCTGATGGAATTTGTTGACGGCGACAGCGATGTGAAGGATTTTGTGAAAGCGCTCGTTAAAAAAGCAGGGATTGTTAAGATGATCCTAAAAGGCTCGCAGGTTGTTGACAATTTAAAGAAGGATTTTGGTTTGAATCCGGGAAACGATTTTTTAAACTGGCTTACCGGGATTTTAAATAAAAACGACATCGTAAACACGGCTGATCTCGAACGGATTTTTGGGGCAGTGCCTCCGGGTTTAATCATCCGAAAAGGCGTTGGAAAGAATATTGACGGACTGAAACCGCGGTTTTCGGTGATTGCTTCGGACCTTACCACCGAAACTAAAGTTGAATTCCCGAGAATGGGTTCGCTTTATTGGGAAAAACCAGAGGAGATTCCGCCAGCTTATTATGTACGCTCGTCAATGTCGGTGCCTTATTTTTTCCATCCTTTTGTTGTTAAAAAACTGCCGCAGGGCGGCCCGGCACTTGAAAACTGGAAAACCCTTGTTAAATATGAAGGACCGATACCCGAAGCGGTATATTTTGTTGATGGTGGTGTGATGTCGAATTTCCCGATTGATGTTTTTCACAATAAATCGGTGGTTCCGCGACTTCCAACTTTTGGCGTAAGGCTGGGTGTTAGCCGTAATGAACCGAATAAAATTTCGTCGCCGGTTAACTTGTTTGGCGCAATGTTTAATTCGATCAGGCATCTGCACGATTATGATTTTATTTTGAAGAATCCGGATTATGAGATGCTTGTCGAGAAAATTGATATTGGTGATCACGATTGGCTGAACTTTGGGATTGATGATGCGTCGAAAATTGATCTTTTCGTCCGGGGCGCAGAGGCTGCCGATCGTTTCCTGCGGAGGTTCAGCTGGGAAAAATATAAGAATGTAAGGGAATTGGTTAAAAGCATGGAAGAGGGTTTGAAGGATGCCAAACAAAACGGGTCAATTTAGTTGGGCACGATCATGGAAAAAGCACAAAAAAGAGGTTTGTTTGTTGGCTGGATCAGCAAGCACTGGCCATTAAAACCATCGCCGCGGTGGGCAAGATTGAGTGGTTCGCTCAAGGCTTATCGTCTGGAAGTTGAGCGCCGGATAAATTTACCCGAAAATAAAGGTACCCAATGGGCGCTCAATCTCAACAAAATCCTCGATCAGTGCCAATCCCAGCTTGATGCCCATGAAGTTGATGAAGCCTGGAAAAGTTTTGATGCAGCCCGAAGGCTCGAATTATTTGGGATGGAAAAATTGGAGTTGCAACAAAAGGCCAGGATTTTACGGCAGGAAGCCGCAAAACTAAGCGAATGGCGCAAACGGGCTATTTACAGCATCATTGGCGATCCGGACCACCCGGTTAACGACGAAATCGTTGCAGGAATGCTTTATGAGGCAACCATGGTTCGCGACGAAGATTTCAACAACACCTACTACAAAAACAGGCTTATCCGAAACCTGTTCAGGCTGCTGTTTAACCTGCTGTTTCTGTGGGGTGTACTGATATTCATCTATTTTTTCACGGCTTTTAATTTCATAAATAGCGATCAGAACTCCGATTATTCGAACGGCGTTTTCATGGTGGGAATATTGCTTTTTGGCTTGTTGGGTGCAACCACCAGTTCGATTTTGATAACCCGTCAAAGGTCGGGACAGACAAGGATTACCGAAATCTCGAGTAACCAGTTTGTTACGCTGAGCAGGATTTTTGTAGGGGCGGCTTTTTCGATATTTATTTTTATGATCTTAAAATCGGAGATGGCAGCAAAAATCAATCTTTTTACATTTGAAATTAATAAACCGCTCGATTATTTCGCCATCGCGTTTGTTTCGGGATTTGCTGAACGGCTTGCCAGAAATGCCATCGAAGCATTGGCCGGGAAGGAAAATTAGCTATAAAAAACTGAACCCTGACAACGTTTAAAGCTTTGTCAGGGTTCAGTTTTCGTGCTTCCAAAAACTAATCAGCGTCAATTTTAAAAGCATTAAAAAGCATATCGGAGGCTACCTGCGATGTTGCGTGCCAGGTTGCATCCAGAATATCTTTGTCGGTCCAGCCCAATTTCCGGAGGTTTTCCATATCGTCAGCATTCGTCGAATGCGAATCTTTGATAACTTTTACAACAAAAGCGAGCATGGCAGCATCCTTTTCGTCGAGTGGTGCTTTGGATGGATCGGCTTTGGCAGCCTCAATTTCTTCGGCTGTAACACCTGC
>CAIYZW010000619.1 GCA_903930725.1 uncultured Bacteroidota bacterium | reverse complement strand
TCGCGCAGTGAATGATTATCTTCGTAAATGGCAACTTTAATATTCAATGTTATCGTTTTTAAAACTTTACAATATTACTTCCAAATCACCCCAAAAAGCAATCATATCATTATATGATTTTAAAATGAAGTGTAATTCCCGTTCCCTGGTCAGGAGATGAAAAAATTTCAATACTGGCATTGATTTGTGCAGCCCGATCACGCATATTTTTGAGGCCATTTCTCGTTGTCACCGCATCAGGATCAAAACCTTTACCATCATCTTTTATTTCCATCACTAAATTTGAAGTTTGCTGCCTGATGCTAATGGTTGCATTTTTACATTCGGAATATTTCACCAGGTTGTTGATGGCCTCTTTGGCAATCAGGTAAACATTCCGCCTTACCTCGATAGGGATGGAACGCTTTGCCAGATCCTCATCATAGGTAATCTGAAAGGCAATATTTTTCGATTCAAAGAGGGGGATACCGAATTCACGGATTCTTAATCCGAGATCCTGAAAGCTGTCGTTTTTTGGATTGACTATCCAGATAATATCATCAATCCGCTCTAACATGTTTCGCGCACCCAACCCGATTTCGGCAACCATTTTTGCCGGTCTTCCGGTTTCGATTTGTTTGCCTAAAATATCGCTCAAGATCGAAATACTGCTCAATGTCGAACTTACTTCGTCGTGCAAATCGGTTGCAATGCGGCGGCGGAGCCTTTCGATTTTGATAATTTGCCTCACCCGGTATTGGTAAGCCAGAAAACTTAGGCTAATGATTGTTATAATCACAAGCGAAACAAACCACCAGGTTTTCCAGAAAAATTGATGAATGATAAAGTTTAAGGATGTTTCCTGATCCAGCCAGATTCCTCTGCCAGAAACCTTTACAACAAAAGTATAATTCCCGGGAGGAAGATTGGTGTATCTGGCTTCCCGGATGGTTCCTGCCATGTTCCAATCGTGATCATATCCTTCCATTTTGTACTTAAAACGGATTTGATCAACTTCACGGAAACATATCCCCGTGTACCGGAACAGGAAATTATTCTGATCGGCTTTTAGAATCACGGGTTGTTCTGACTTTATTTCTTTTTCAAAGGCAATATTGTTCCCGTTAATTTCCACCGATTCGAGCAAAAGTTTAATAGTCGAAGGAGAAAAATCCAGATCACGGATGTTCTTTGTTTCGAATTTGTTTTCAATCCCCAGATAAATATTTCCATCCTGGTCGATATAGAGGCTTTCACCATAACTTAACGGGGAATTCAGGCCATTGTGTTCATCAAAAAGGTGCATGGATTCGTCATAAGGATTAATGTACAGCAATCCATAATTGATCATCCACAAATTGCCATTGGGATCTTTAACCATCTTACCCATGGTTGGATTATTCAAACCATTGGTAGTGTTCAGCAACTTAAAATTGAAATGCCAGTCTTCGTATTCTACTATTCTAAGAAGCCCTTCAGCATCAATCGAAACCCACATTCTTCCAAGGGTATCCATTTCGATATCCTCAATCCATTGCTTGGTTATACCGAAATTCAGTATCGAATCCATAATATCATTCCGGAAACGGTTTTTATCAGGTTCAAAAATGCTTAAGCCTTTGTCGCTGCCTATCCACATTCTTTTATGCCTATCCTGACAATGTGCTTTCATCCACCTGCCATTGTTAAGACTGTAAGGATTATCGGGATCGTGCTGATAATGAGTAATTCCGGTGCGGGATGAATCAATTTTTATGATACCTTCGAGGCGTGTACCAACCCATAAATTGTATTGATGATCTTCCATAATCGAAAAAATCCGCTTATCCTCCAATGGCAAGGGTTTTCCATCCGGTGTGCAAAATAGCTTCAATTTATTAGTTACTGTGTCAACATACCAGAGGTTGCTCCGCGTTCCGACCCATATTACCGAGCGCGCATCTTGTGTTATTGCCGTAATACTGATGCCGTTTTTCTCCACCAGTTCATCAGGGACAATAATGTTCCAGGTTTTTTTCTTTTCATCCCAGTCGAAAAGCCCTTTGCAATCCATTGCTCCTACATATAAATGTTGCCGCTTTTTGTCCCGGTAAAATGTTCTGATAAAAGTATTTGGAAAAGGAACTTCTACCGGCTGAAATGATTTAATATCAAGGTTAAGAATATTGATTCCCACATCGCTGGTAATCCACAAATCCTTGTGATCGTTGATAAACAATAATTTATATACAGTATTGGATAATAATGATTTACTTTCCCCAGGAATAGTTTTGCAGAAGGTAACCGAATGATCGCGCTTATTAAATACCCCCAATCCGGAATCAACGGTGGCAACCCAGAATTCGTCGCGGCTTTTTTTCAAAACCGAAAGAATGCTGACGGGGTTTTGCCGGTTGAAAGGAAATTCCTGCCACTCTCCGGTTTTCAGATCTAAACAATTCAAACCGAAACCCCATCCGTAGTTCCATAAATGGCGGTCATTTTCGAGGTAAAGCCCAATTATTCCGTTGTTGTTATTGATGGTTTTTTTTAAATCAGCTGTGATGTTATGAGATACTTTATCAAACTGCACCAGACCGCCAAGTGTCGAAATGAGCAATTTAGCGCTGTCAGTCGGGTCCTGAATAATACTCGTAACATGGTTAAATGAATATTCCCTGTCGGTTTTGATTTCACTTTTGCGGAGCTTAAAAAGTGTAAAACTGACTGATTTCATTTCCATCAGGATCAGTCCATTTTCGCTGCCTATCCAGATTTTATCGTGGTCTTCATAAAAACAGATAACACCTTTCACCGGAAAATGCTTCGGCCCCAGGTCGTAAAATGAGTAATTCGTGAATTTCTTCGACAAGGAATTGTAAATGGAGAGGCCGTCAATGGTTCCGATAACAAGTGATGAATCGCTGGTTTGGATGAACCCGTTGATGATGTTATCGATAATTGAGGCCGGATTATCCTTGTCGTGCTGGAACCGTGTTGTGTTATGCCCGTCGAACCTCACCATGCCATTATCCGTTCCTATCCACACAAAACCCTGAAAATCCTGAATTACACAGCGGACCCGGTTAGATGGCAGACCATTTTCACGGGTAAGGTGTGAGAAATTCAGTTTAACTTCCGCTTTGTCAGTTTCACCAGACATGCCGGTTTGGGCATTGATTCCCTCCAGTCCGGCAATGCCTGAAATCAAGAAGAACAGATTCAATAAGAGTTTGGATAGTTTCAGTATGTATGTTTTTAGTAAAGATTAATATGTTGGTCTATTTTTTCAGGATGGCTTTCAATTCATCAATCTGTTTTTGTAACTCTTCATTTTTCTGCTGCATTTCAGCGATTATTTTCTGCTGCTC
>CAIYZW010000618.1 GCA_903930725.1 uncultured Bacteroidota bacterium | reverse complement strand
GCACCGCCAATCAAAAGCGGAATATTTAAGTTTAGTCGCGCCATTTCTTTGGCCACGTGAACCATTTCTTCGAGCGATGGCGTAATCAGTCCGCTAAGGCCGAGGATGTCAACTTTTTCATCTATGGCTGTCTGGATAATTTTCGCAGCCGGCACCATCACACCAAGGTCGATAACTTCGTAATTGTTGCAGGCCAGAACAACGCCCACAATGTTTTTCCCGATGTCGTGAACGTCGCCTTTAACTGTAGCCATCAGGATTTTGCCGGCAGAATGGCTTCCGCCGGAAACAGCTTTTTCGGCTTCAATAAACGGTAATAAAACAGCCACGGCCTTTTTCATTACGCGGGCGCTTTTAACAACCTGAGGAAGGAACATTTTTCCGGAACCAAACAAATCGCCAACCACGTTCATCCCGGCCATCAGGGGGCCTTCGATCACGTCCAATGCCCGCGGATAAAGCAGCCTGGCTTCTTCAACATCGGATTCAATAAAATCGGTGTTGCCTTTGATGAGTGCGTGTTTCAACCGCTCCTGAACCGTAGCATTGCGCCATTCATCCACTTTTTCAGCTTTTTTGCCCACGGCAGCAACCTGCTCGGCGTAAGCAATCAAACGCTCGGTGGCATCTTTGCGGCGGTTTAAAACAACATCTTCGGTGAGAAGGAGCAAGTCTTCGGGAATTTCATCGTAAATCTGCAACATTCCGGGGTTAACAATGCCCATGTCCATACCAGCTTTGATGGCGTGATACAGGAAAACCGAGTGCATCGCCTCACGCACCACATCGTTGCCGCGGAACGAAAACGACAAATTGCTCACACCGCCGCTCACACGGGCACAAGACAGATTTTCTTTGATCCACTTTGTGGCATTGATGTAATCGACCGCATAATTGTTGTGTTCCTCAATTCCTGTGGCTACCGTGAGAATGTTGGGATCGAAAATGATGTCTTCGGCCGGAAAACCGACTACTTCGGTCAAAATTTTGTAAGCCCGGCTGCAGATTTCGATTTTACGCTCCAGCGATGAGGCCTGGCCTTCTTCGTCAAAAGCCATCACCACAACGGCAGCGCCATATTTTTTAACGAGTTTTGCGTGATGGATAAATTGTTCTTCACCTTCTTTTAAACTGATCGAATTAACCACCGACTTTCCTTGTAAACATTTCAGCCCGGCTTCGATAACTTCCCACTTCGACGAGTCAATCATTATTGGAAGTCGTGAAATATCGGGTTCGGAAACCAGCATATTCAGAAATTTTACCATCTCTTTTTTTGAATCGAGCATGGCTTCGTCGAGGTTTACATCAATAATCTGGGCGCCGCCTTCTACCTGGTCGCGGGCAACCGAAAGAGCTGCTTCATATTTCCCTTCAGTAATGAGGCGTGCAAATTTGCGGGAGCCACTCACATTGGTGCGTTCGCCAATGTTGATAAAATTGCTGCCTTCAAAAGCTACCAAAGGCTCGAGACCACTGAGCTGCAGCTTTTTTTGGATTGTTGGAGGTTTTCTTGGCTTGCCATTTTTGGCAACTTCCGCAAATTTCTGGATGTGATCTGGTGAAGTGCCGCAGCAACCGCCGATGATGTTTACAAAACCGACATCAACAAAATCTTTGAGCTGTGCGGACATATATTCCGGCGATTCGTCGTACTCGCCAAATTGGTTGGGCAGGCCTGCATTGGGATAAACGCTGACATAAAGCGAAGTTTTTGAAGCTAATTCTTCCAGGAATGGCCGCATTTGTTCGGCACCAAGCGCACAATTTAAGCCAACGCTTAACAAATTTGCATGTTGGATTGAAATTAGAAATGCTTCGACGGTTTGTCCTGAAAGTGTGCGACCGCTGGCGTCGGTGATGGTACCGGAAATCATCACAGGAATTCGTTTTCCTGTTTTTTCGAAGGCGTTTTCGGTGGCAAAGAGGGCGGCTTTCGCGTTAAGCGTATCAAAAATTGTTTCGATGAGTAAAATGTCGGCACCGCCATCTATCAAACCGACGGACTGTTCCTGGTAAGCTGCCACAAGCTGGTCGAAAGTGACGGCACGGTAGCCGGGATCGTTTACCTGGGGCGACATGGAAAGTGTTTTGTTGGTTGGTCCGATTGATCCGGCAACGAAACGAGGTTTATCGGGGTTCATCGCGGTAAAACGGTCGGCGGCATGACGGGCAAGTTGCGCGGAGGCTTTGTTCATTTCGTAAACCACCGGCTCCATTTTGTAATCGGCCATCGAAATGCTGGTTGCATTAAAGGTGTTGGTTTCGATGATATCTGAACCGGCGGAAAGATATTTCTCATGGATTTCGCGGATAACATGGGGCTGGGTAATGGACAGCAAATCGTTGCAGCCTTTTAAATCGGAAGGGTGGGATGCGAAGCGTTGGCCCCGGAAATCTTCTTCAGAAAGGTGATATTGCTGAATCATCGTTCCCATGGCGCCATCGAGGACGAGGATGCGGGTTTGGAGTAGCTGCGAAATGGTTTGTGTTATCATCTTCTTAACCTGTTTATCTTATTTAAAGGGCAAAGGTAATGAGAAAAATGAAATGGGTTGGGTGTTTGGGGTTCTGTGTTCCGTGTTTGGGGTTTGTTGTTGGCAGATTGCTACATGGGGGTGATTGTTTCCTGAATGGAGGCGGTCATTTCATAAATGGAGGTGGTCATTTCCTAAATGGAGGTGGTTGTATCCTAAATGGGGGCGGTTGTTTCCTAAATGGGGGCGGTTGTTTCCTAAATGGGGGTGATCATTTCCTAAATGGAGGTGCTCATTTCCTAAATGGGGGTGGTTGTTTCCTAAATGGGGGTGGTTGTTTC
>CAIYZW010000617.1 GCA_903930725.1 uncultured Bacteroidota bacterium | reverse complement strand
GTCTGTTAATTTTAATACTTTTGCAGATACGATAAATGCTTGAAGAATTAAAAATGCAGTTTCAACAACCGAATGAAAATCCAACAGATAAGTAGTTGTAATCCTGAAAAATGGGTCGAAAAATATGCCGACGATCTGTTTGCATGGGCTTTCCAGAGGACTGGAAACAGAGCCGTTGCCGAAGACCTTGTTCAGGAAACCTTTTTGACTGCTTTAGCTGGAATCGAAAATCTGAACTCGGAAAACAGCGAGAAAACCTGGCTCTACTCGATACTTCGCATAAAAGTCATTGGCTATTTCCATGAGGTACTTCTTAAATTCAAAACTACCGAAGGCTTGTTTGATGATGAGGATCAAACACGTCAGTTCAGGCGGTTATTTTTTGATGAATCGGGTAAATGGAAAAAAGCCCAGAAACCGGTAAACTGGCACAGTGAGGACGAAGACCTGCCTAATGACGGTGAGTTTATGTCAATTTTAAAAATGTGCCTCAAATTATTGCCTGAACAAAGCCGGGGCGCCGTTACTTTACGGTTTATGGATGAACGCAATACTTCCGAAATTTGCGCAGATTTAGATATCACCCCATCCGAATTATGGGCTACTTTGCAGCGGGCCAAACTGCAGCTCCGCGGTTGCATCGAAGAAAACTGGCTCAACGACTGATGTTTAATAATCTCAAACCAAATTATAAAATGAAAAAGCTGATGCGGGTTCTGACGTTGTCATGCGAAAATGCAACACTATTGATCGAAAAAAGCGCATTAAATGAACTTTCGCGGCCGCAAAGCATCCAGCTAAAAATGCACACCGCTTTTTGCGATGCCTGCAAGCAATTCCAGCGGCAAAACCAACTCATAAACCAGGCCATCCAAAACCATCTTTCCGATATTTCCACCTCCAGAAGTCCTACCGAACCACGCATGGGAACCCTTGTCAAACAGCAAATTCAGCAGATTATCGAGAAAAAACTATCCGAAAACTGATTTGTTACAGGCAAATTTTAAGCAACTCGTTACCGACAGATTATTTCGATTGTAAAAACCGCTCAAATCATGGAAAACCCGGGCCGGGTCATCGTTAAGGATATTTGGTTAAAAGCAAGCGTTGTCGGGAGTTTGTGGGCTTCGGTTGAGATTATTGCAGGCAGTTTTTTCCACAACCTTCGCATCCCGATGGCGGGAACCATCCTTGCCATGATCAGCGTGATGATTATGGTGGCTTTTCATCAGATATGGAAAGAAAAAGGACTCTTCTGGCGTGCCGGCATTATTTGCGCTCTGATGAAATCAATATCGCCAAGTGCACTTTTGCTTGGCCCGATGACCGGGATTTTTGCCGAGGCCATTTTGATGGAATTTGCCACCCGTTTATTTGGCGGAAACCTTTTCGGCTACCTGTTGGGAGGCTCCCTGGCTTTGGTGAGTACGCTCGCTCACCGGATTATAAACCTGCTCATTATTTATGGTTTTGATATTGTTACCGTTTTACTGAATTTTTACCAGTTTGCTGTAAAACAATTGGGTGTTCCCGGCCTCCGTCCCGAAACTGCCCTTTGGGCTTTGATTGGAATTTATGTTTCCCTGGGCGTTTTTGCCTCCATAAGCGGCTATTTGCTTGGAAAAAAAGCACTCAACCTGAAAGCCGTAAATGATCATTCGCCCGTGTTTGAACTCAACATCGAACGCAAACTTTTCGACCTCGACAAAAGTCAGCTCTTCTCGGTTAAAGTATTGTTTTTTAATGTATTTGCGCTGGCGGTTTGCCTTGTTTTGATCAACAGTTTTGAGTTTTATGTTTCGATGATTTTTATCACAGTTTACGTTGCTTTTTGCATCATTCATTACAAAAACTCACTCAAACATTTAAAAAAGCCCTTTTTCTGGGTTCAGGTTGTTGGATTAACACTGCTGGCCACCTTGTTTTTTAATGGTTTCGATCGTGGTAATATTTTAGATGCGGCTGGTTTGATGGTTGGGATAAAGATGAACGTTCGGGCAGTGTTGGTTTTGATAGGTTTTTCGGCAATAAGTGTCGAACTCAGGAACCCGGTTGTAAAATCTGTTTTATCTAAGCGTGGTTTTTCACAACTTTACCAATCGCTTTCGCTTGCTTTTTCGGCTTTGCCGTCGGTAATTTCAAATCTGGCCAGGCCGGGTCAGATTATCAGGCATCCTGTAAGGTCGCTTTCTGAGCTTTTGCTGAAGTCCGGAAACCTTCTGGAACTCTTTAAGCAAGGGAGCCTCCGCTCAAAAGTATTCATCATTTCAGGCGAAAAACATCGGGGAAAAACCACTTTTGTAAATAACCTGGCCGAAATTCTTAATCAAAAAAGTTTTGTTACAGGCGGTTTTATCTCACCCGGAAAGTTCGAGAAAAACCAACGGTCGGAGTTTAGTATTTTCGATTTAAAAACCGGCAACAGCAAGGTTCTCTCGGGCATCCATTTTACCGAAGGCGAAAGCATCGGGCCATTCAGGTTTTGCCAGGAAGGCCAGAATTTTGGAAAAGAAATCCTGAAACCCGAAAACCTCGTTGGCTGCCGTTTTGTGGTGATTGATGAAATTGGCCCACTCGAACTTAAAGGCCAGGGCTGGGCGGCTTCGGTTGATTTGTTGAAGGGACATCCCGAAATAACCCACATTTGGGTTGTAAGGAAAAACCTGGTGAAAGATGTGATTAAAAAATGGCAGATTTTAGACGTACATGTTTTTGATATTGCTGTGGATGATGTAGCCGATGTTGCCCGACGTATCGTGAATTCCTGAAAATAATCCGGTATTTGACCCGGTGAATCCCGACTACAGGTTAGTTATAAAATGGGATTGAATTTATTGGGCCGACTTTCCGGCATCGTTTTCCTGGCTGACAAAACCATATTTGATGGCATATTTGATAAGGCCAACAATTGATTTGGTTTTGGTTTTGGTAAAGATATTCCGGCGGTGTGTTTCAACGGTGCGTTCGCTGATAAAAAGTTTATGGGCAATTTCTTCGTTGTTAAGTTCTTTTGCGATGAGTTTTAGGATTTCTTTTTCGCGGCTGGTAAGCGAAGCCGGGGTATTTGCCGGCATTTCGTTAACGGCTTCTTTCGACCCGAGATTATCCATCAGAATGGATTGAACATCGCGGCTGAGGTATTTTCCCTTTTCGGCCACAACCCGGACAGCATCCAGAATTTCGTTCATGTTCGAGCGTTTGAGGATGTATCCCGACGCACCCGCTTCGATCATGTTCGAAATCATCGTAATGTCTTCGTGCATGGTAAGCGCCAGCACCTGTATTTCGGGATAAAGTTCCTTTATTTTCCGGGTAATTTCGATGCCGGAAGTACCGGGCATACTGATGTCGGTGAGTACAACATTTACAGGAAATTGTTGAAGAAAAGCCATCGCTTCATCCATGTTGTTGGCACCACCGGCAAAGGCCACATCTTCCTCGTCCTGCAGTATTGATTTCAGGCCATTGATTATAAGCTGGTGATCGTCAATTACCAAAACCTGGATGGGTTGTTTGTTCATTTTAAACGTTTTTTAATGGGATTACGATTGTGATGATGGTACCACGACTGGCCATGGCATCAATAAAAATGCTTCCGCTGAGGTTTTCAACCCTCGAACGGATATTACTCAGCCCGCCACCATTCTCGATTAAAGTATCGTTCATATTAAAGCCAACACCATTATCCTCGACCATTAATGTAATTTCGGTTTCACTTTTTACAAGCTGAATTGAAATGTTGGTGGCTTTTGAATGCTTAATGGTGTTGTTGATCAACTCCTGAACAGCCCGGTAGAGTGTATTTTCGATCAGATTATCAAGCGAACCTTTTAATCCAAAGGTTTCGAGATGCACCTTCATAACATTGCTTTGGTTGATTTGTTCGGACAAATCCTTTAAAGCACCCAGGAAACCTTTTTCGGTAAGTACCGAAGGAGCAAGGTTGTGCGAAATATCACGCAATTCGTAAAAAGCTTTATCCACGCTGTACATGGTCGCATCCAGCAACTCTTTTTTTCTTTCTTCGGTAAGCGAAGGTTTTTGCTGCAATACGCTTATGTTTAGCCGGGCAACCGAGAGCATCTGCCCCAGGCCATCATGCAATTCCTGTCCAATGCGTTTTCGTTCCTGGATTTCGGCTTCAACAGCTGCACGCGATTTTTTCTCGGTAAGGCTGAGAATAGTTTTTTGAAGGCTTGCCCGCTGGCGGTGTTTGTAGGTGTGATAATAAAGATAAACCCCGGCAATGATCAATAACGACGACAAAATGATAATGATCATTATGGTGTTTTTTTTACTTAAAAGTAATTCCTGCCGCTGTATTTCGAGTTGCTGTATTTCCTTTGCCTGGCTTAATTGCTGTATTTCGAGATTGTAAATCTGATGTAGCTTGGTCTGGCTGATTACTTCATTTTTAATTTTTGTGGCTAACTGGTAGTTTTCGAGGGCTTTGTTGTAATCGCCTGTTTTTTCATAAATCTTCGATAGTACTTCATGCGTTTCGTATTTCAGCTTATTGTTGCCTATTTCGTTGGCAATTTGCATGGCTTTGAAGGCGTACTGCATGGCCGTATCCACAGGCCCCGTAATCACAAATAATCTTGAAAGACCTAAATTTGCTGTGGCCTGCTGGTAAGGGTAATTTATTGATTTGGCCAATTCTCTGCTTTGCTGATAATAATCGAGTGCTTTTTTGTAATCACCAATATGAACAAAAGCAATAGCGCTTTCCTCGTAAGTCGACGACAAGCCAAAGGTGTTTTGTGTCCTGGTTTCGATATCAATGGCTTTTTCGAAGAAATAAAATGACGAATCGGGCACATTTTTTTTAACAAACAAAGCCCCCAGATTGCTATAGGAAGCCGCAATTCCAATGCTGTCGTTTTTCTTTTTAAATCCCTGATAGGCCTGATTAAAATAGGAAGTGGCCATATCAAAATTATTAATGTCGGAATACAACAAGCCAATATTATTGAGGGTGCTGGCGTGGTTTCGTACGTCGTTAATTTTAAGGTAAACTTTAACTGCTTTTAAGAAGTCTTCGAGCGCATCTTTATAATTTCCGGTTTTGTAATTTACCAGGCCCATATTATTATAAAGATCACCCATCCTTACGGTGTCTTCGGCAGCAACAGCAAGTTTTAAAGCTCTGAAATAGTAATCGAGTGCCTTGCTGTAGTCCGACTGCATGTAATAGGTAGCCCCGAGGAGATTCAGCGACCGGATTTCACGTCTGTTTTCTTTGGCAGTAGCTACTCCAAATGCCCTAAGTGCAATGTGCCGGGCACTGTCGGGGTTTGTATAGAGCAAGGTAGCGCTTACTTTGAAAAGGCTGTCGAAAAGAAGTGTTTCGTCGGTGGTAAGTTTTAAATTGTTTGTGGTTACCGGAGGCTGAACTGCCAAATCGGAAGCCAAAGCCGGAAAATTGTTCAGATGAACAAAAATCAACAGTAGTATTGATGCTAAAAATAGTCGTTGCGGTGTGATGAAGTTCATAACTAGCGGCAAAAAACAACCTAATTCTGTTCGGAATTTAAGCAACCTTTCGATAAAAAATCTAACAGAAAATGCCTGCTTTGAAAGCTATTTTCCGACAATTAAATCTATCTGAAGATCCCTTTAACAATCCACAAACTTACAGCTTAAATGTCGAAAATGAACCGCATCATCTGGTAATAACCCAAAAATACGTGTTGATACGGAATTCATTAGGGTCAAAATACCACCTACCACTTATTTTATTAATGAATGCTGCAAAATACCTTTGTCGGATATTTATTTACATTGATTCGGATGTTTGTTCGAGTTACCAGCAGGGTAGTTTAGTTTCCGGAAAATTATTTATCATTTAAATTATAATCACATGAATCATTACGTACAATTTGTTAAAAGCTTTATTATTCTGGTAGCTTTTTTTGCTGGCAACGCGTTGTTTGCCTCGCAAAAACCTGTTCCGGATAGCAGATCGGTGGTTTATTCGACCGACTTCGAATCGTTTACCGCCGGAGGGCAGGTTGCTTGTCAGGACCCGGTGAACTGGTCAACCTGGAGTGCAGCTCCCTGCACAGGCGAAGATGCTTTTATCAGCACCGACTTTGCAAAAAGCGGAGCCAATGCTGCAAAAGTCGAAAACTCGAACGACATGCTTCTTTTGTTGGGCGACAGAACCACCGGTAATTACGAATTGTCGTGGTGGATGTACGTCGAAAGCGACAAAGCCGGATATTACAACATGCAACACTTTCAAACACCGGGTGTGGAATTTGCTTTTGAAATCTATTTTTTACAAAATGGCACCGGCGAATTTACTACAGGTGGCGCTCCGGCAATTGTTTTTGATTATCCAAAAGCTTCCTGGTTCCAGGTAAAGCATTTGATTGATATTGATAACGACCTGATTTCGCTGACTATTGATGATGTCGTTATTCATTCGTGGCCATTGAGCTACATTTCGTACTCCACCACAGGGACAAAACAACTTGGTGGTATCGATTTTTATGCAGGCTACACCGGCACTGAAGTTCCAAGGTATTATTTTGACGATGTTACTTTTAAAGAAATCCTGCCTCCGGTTTATGCTACCGATTTTGAATCGTTTACAGCCGGTGGCCAGGTTGCCTGTCAGGATCAGATTAACTGGTCAACATGGAGCGGTTTGCCATGTAGTAGTGAAGACGGCAGCATTAGCACTGATTTTGCGAACAGCGGAGTCAATTCAGCGAAAATCGAAAGCTCAACCGACCTGCTTCTGCTTTTAGGTGATAAAACCACCGGAAACTATGAATTGTCCTGGAAAATGTACATCGAACCCGGATTTTGCGGCTATTACAACATGCAACACTTCCAGACTGCCGGGGTTGAGTTTGCATTCGAAATTTATTTCCTGCAGGATGGAACCGGTGAATTTACTACGATGGCACAACCAGCCATTGTTTTTAATTATCCTCAGGGCTCCTGGTTCCTCGTAAAACACATTATTGATATTGATAACGATCTGATTACGCTGTCAATCAATGGCAGTCAGGTTAATTCATGGCCTTTGAGCGCCTTATCCAATTCTTCGGCACCGGGAACAAAACAACTTGGTGGTATTGATTTTTATGCCGGTGCCTCGGGTACGGCAATTCCAAGATACTATTTCGACGATGTTATGTACAAAGAGGCCGATGCGGCCAGCCCAAACGACCTTTCGTTACAGGCCATTTTAACGCCGGTAACCGGACCAAATCTTACCAGCACCGAAACTGTAACCGTCAGGGTTAAGAATGTAGGAACCGCTGATCAATCGAACATTCCCGTAAGTTATTCATTAAATGGTGGAGCTTCCGTGAATGGCGTTATTGCTGGTCCTTTGGCCGCTGACGCCACTTTTGATTATGTTTTTGCTCAAACGGCAAATTTATCGGCAGTACAGAGCCACGAAATTGTTGCCACCGTTAATCTGACAGGTGATGCAAATCCCGACAACAACAGTAAAACCAAAACTGTGGTAAACCAGGGCAATGTTATGCTCATGCAAAACGGCACGCTCACAGCCTGCGATGGTAGTTTCTTTGATACAGGTGGCCAGGATGGTTATTATCAGAACAACGAAGATCTGACCTTGACGCTTACTCCGGCAACAGCAGGTGCAAAAATGAAGTTAAATTTTACCTCATTCAACCTCGAAGCTGGTGCAGATTTCCTGAAAATTTATGATGGTGCCGAGGTTACTGCTCCGCTAATTGGAGATTTTACCGGGGCTACCCTTCCTACAGGAACTTTAGCTTCACCTTCAAATCTGTCGGGCGCGCTTACTTTCCACTTTACATCAAATGAGTCTGGCGCTTATCCCGGATGGGCAGCAGCAACAAGCTGTCTGATTCCAAAAGCGCACGACCTTGCCGGATTAACCGTGGATGGCCCATCGAACCTCATGGTTGGCTCAATTGGCGAATACACCATTAAAGTTATCAATGCCGGGGCAAATGCCGAAGCCGGATCAGGTTACACCGTTTCATTATTTGATGATAACAATACTTTGATTGGCACAGCCACCGGAACAAATATCGCTGTCGGAGAAACAAAATCATTTGTGGTTTCATGGACCCCGCTGGCCGATGGACCAGCTTTCCTTTACGGCGTTGTTAACCTTCCTGGCGACCAAAATGCTGCAAACAACCAGACTGAGATATTTAATGTTAGCGTACAACCAACCGGACAAACAGAAATTGGCGTTGGAACTGGTACCGATTTAAGCATGAATGTGCCGATATCACCCTGGTGGGGATACTCTTTTACCCAAACCATTTATCTGCAGTCGGAAATGAACATTGCCAATAAAAGGATTTTCCGCATTGGCTATCAATACGGAGGAACTTCATCAAACCTGACATTCAACATCGAAATCTGGCTTAAACATTCTTCCTTAACCGATTTAACAACAACGGAACCATTATCAACATTTACAAAAGTTTATGATGGTCCTTACGTCCTTGCAGCTGGTGAAACTTTTTCGACGATTGATATTGATCCTTTTTATTATAACAATGTTGATAACCTCCTGGTAACAATCATCGAAAAGATGCCTGGCTACACAGCCACATCCGATCAGTTTTACAGCACACCAAACCTGCTTCCCGAAACCCTCTGCCGGGGTGCCTGGAATGATGGCACTCCTTACGACCCGAATAATTTACCCGTTGGTAATGTTGTCGGCGTAAGGGCTAATACCAAGTTTTGGCTGGGTGATGTTCCAACAAATCCTGAAATTAAGGTTTCACCAGCTTCGATATATTTTGGTGAGGTTGAAGCAACAGTTGCCGAAATAAGAAACGTTGAGGTAATGAATGCCGGCGGCGGTACCCTCGTGATAAACGGGGCTGAAATCACAAACCCGAATTTTACCATGCTCGATGCCAGTTATCCTGTAACTCTTGCCATAGGCGAAAAACACGTGTTCCAGGTACAATTCCTTCCTGTTGATCCAGGTTTGGAAGAAGGCTTTTTAACATTCCAGATTGACCCGGGCGTTCCCGGAAACAAGACGGTACAACTTTCGGGACGCGCATTGCGCTACGGCGTTTTGAGAGAAGGCTTCGAAGGCGAACTCTTTCCTCCGCTCGGATGGAAAGTTGTTGATGTAAACAACGATTCGAAAGGCTGGGTAAGAAATACAGGCTTTGCACCAACAGGCCAAACAGCGCCACGTACAGGTATTGGTTGCGCTTCGCTTGATGTTTATGCCGGAAATCCCGGACAAACAAGTTACGACGACTGGCTCATCACACCTAAAATGAAATGGCAGGATGGTGATGTTTTTAAATTCTATATCAAACGTCTGGCAAACCAGAGCGGACAATTGTGGCGCGTTTGCCTCTCGACTTCGAGTGACGATGTTTCGAGCTTTGAACCGATTGATGTGATCTCCGATCCGGAAATGAGCTACACCGAAAAAATGTACGACCTGAGCGATTATGGCCTCATGGATGGACAGCAATTTTACATGGCATTCCAGTTTAACTCGTTGTGGTGCTGGCCCGGAGTTATTGACGATATTCTTGGTGCTGTTGTTGTTGGTTTTGATAAAGATTTGATTGCCCTGGAATTTACCGGTCCTGAGATTATTTATCAAAACACCGCTAATAATTTCCAGGCAAGCATCGGAAATTATGGCCGCGTTGCTGTGTCTGCCGGAGATTATTCCATTCAGGCATGTACTTTTGTTAATGGCATCGAAACCGTTTATGGCACCATAGCCGGAACTGCACTTGCTCCCGCACAAACTACTTCACTGAATATTCCGGTGACCATTCCGGCTATCGGATTGTACGGCTTGTATGCTAAAGTTGTTTATGGTGAGGACATGGATTTAGCCAATAATATCTCCGATCCGTTAACTGTCGAAGTAATTGATAATTCGGTGGTGGTTAAAAATATCGGAACTTATCCGCTAACACAAACAACGCCGTTTTATACGCTGTACCCAATTGATTTTAGTGATTGGAGAGGTGGAAGTTTAAGCGAATGTTTGTATTACACCAATGAACTGAATACCGGTGGTATCATTACCCGGCTTTCCTACTACACGAGTTTTGCCAATTACATCCCGCAACGCAAAGTAAAAGTATGGATGGTACAGACGGATAAAGAGAGTTTTGACCTTGGTGCAATTCCTGCGGCGGAAATGACCCTGGTATTTGAAGGAAAAGTTGACTTTCCGGAAGGACAGGACAAGGTAAATATCAACCTTACCAATCCAATGATTTATGCCGGCTCGGGCAACCTGGCGGTGATGGTTTATTATTACGAAGGCGGTAGCCAGTACATCAACGACCAATCATATTTTGCATACCAGGAAGTTGAGTATGGCCCGCTGCGTAATGGCTTCGATAACTGGTACACCACCATTGACCCTAATGATTTGACTCATTTTTCGAGTATTTATAATTTCCCGGTTACCAGCCTCATGTTCGAAACAGGAAATGGTCTTGGTAATCTTAGCGGAAGGGTTTTATACCAGTCCGGCAACACGCCTGTCGAAGGGGCCAAAGTGGTTATCTCCAACCCTGATTTTCCGGAGGTTAATGCCGAAATCTTTACAAACGCCGAAGGCTATTACAGTGCTCCGTATTTGATGGCAGGCAATAATCTTACTGTAACCGTTTCAAAATACGCTTACAATGATGTGGTTTATCAAAATGTAGTGCTTCCTGCAGGTGGTAGCCTCGATCTTGGAAATGCATTGCTCATGCCAAGACCTATGATTACCCTTTTGGGAAATGTAAAATTAAGCGATACACAGGGTCCGGCCGATGGCGCAGTTGTTAAACTTACCGGACTTGATAATTATCAAACCACAACCAATACTGACGGGGATTACGTATTTATTTCGGTTTGGGGATTTACAAATTATGAAATCGAAGCTACGCTTGATGGCTATCAGAAATATCAAAGTACGATCGCTGTACCCGGCATACCTTATGCTGTGCCCCAGATTACCCTTTTGGAGAATGCTCCTTCACCACACTTGGTTAATGCAGTCGAAAGCGGAGATGATGCGCTGGTTAGCTGGTACGCTGCCGGTCAGCCATACCCGATGGAATTTCGCTATGATGATGGCGAAGTCTGGGGAGTGCTCATTACCACCGGCGATCCAAATGTTATTGTAGGTTCGTCGTGGCAGGCAAATGCAAACGTGCAGAATGTTTATTGGTACATGTACCAGTTTGAAGGCTACCAGCTTTGTAATAATGTGAAGATTACCATTTTGGGATTAACCGAAGACGGAACACCCGATGCAAACAACGTGCTCCTCATTCAGGAAAATATAAGGAATAATGCCGGTTGGAATAGCTGTAAGCTTACACAGGTGGTTCACGCACCCAATGGCTTCTTTGTTGGTATTTCGGGTTATGATAATACATCTGTAATTCCTTACGATGATGGCGAAGGCGAACCTTACGTTTTCCAGACACGCACGCAGTGGAGCAATGGATTAGGTGCATATTATCCTTTGGAAACTGCAACCTCACCACCACTTTTTGCCAACATTTTTGTTCGTGCATCAGGATTGATGACCGGCGAAGCAACAGCTTTTAACGAAAATACTTCAACTACTTTTGTCGTCGAAATCCCGGAAGGTAAAGAACTTTCGATGTGCCAGCAGGTAGCCCATTTTGATGCCGGCCAACCAGAAGTAATTTTCCCAACCATCCCACAGGAAGGTTCAAGAGGATTTACAAATTACAACGTTTATCGTAAATCGGCTAATGTCGAAGTTTGGGAACAATTAAACACTGTTCCGGTTACCGATACTTCGTTTGTTGACAACACCTGGTCGGGGCTAACTTACGGCCTTTACGAATTTGCTGCCGAAGCCGAATACACCAATGGCGTGAAGTCGGATCTTTCGGTTTCGAATATCCTTGAAAAAGATATGCGCCTTGACCTCAACCTGATTGTAAACACCAACACAGGTGTTTCAGGAATTTCGGCCGGGGCAAATGTGAAATTAACAAACCAGAATGGAAATGTAAATTACATTTACAACACCGTTGTAGGTACAAATGGCGACATACTTATTCCTGAAATCTTAAAAGGAATTTACACG
>CAIYZW010000616.1 GCA_903930725.1 uncultured Bacteroidota bacterium | reverse complement strand
GCGTTGCTTGAAGGTCTGGTTTCGATCATCAATCAGGAACCGACGTTCGAAGTTGTTGGAACTGCCAGTAGCAAAAGCGAACTGGAGGCAAAGGTTTATGTATGTTCGGCCTCCCTGTTTCTTTTGGATATTGATCTGGCTGGCAAGAATGGGCTGGCTTATCCGGAAAATGGAGTAAATCAGATAGATGTCTCTAAAACAATCCTATTGACTGAAGATTGGGAACACAGTCTGATCAAACGAATCATGGCCTCAGGTGTAATGGGTTGTTTGAGAAAAACATGCGACGCCGGCGAACTAATTTACGCAATGAACAGGGTTTTGGATGGCAACCCCTATTTTTCAGGGTATCATCATAAAACAGATGATAATATTGTGTTTGACGGTACATTTTCGCATCAGGGTCAAATTTCAAAGGATCAACAAGTATCAATGTCTAATGGAAAATTGGCAGGTGTATGAAACTAAAATGCTGTTTATCAAAGATGATTTTAAAAATGATGGCCTCTGGCCGGAAATTGAGTCACAAATCAACTGGAATTCAAACCTAATCACAGATAATTTTAAGAACAATTTTAAAATAAACATTTACAAATCAATAATTTAATAATTTAAATTTTAAAGCAATGAGAACATTAACTTTGACAATCGTTTTATTGGCTATGAGTATAGCCTTATCTGCTAAAGTATGGCGCGTAAATCCCACCCCCAATTCAGGAGCACCTTATTCGGCGTTACAAGCAGCGCATGATGCCGCAACAACGCTTAGTGGCGATACGCTTTACCTCGAAGGGTCGACCTATGGTTTTGGCGGTTTAAGTTTATCCAAGAAGCTTACTATCATTGGTAACGGCTATTTCCTGGGTGAAAACCCTCAGACCCAGTTTAACCTTTCACCAAGCAACATCACTGGGTATGTGTATTGTTACGCCGGATCACAAGGATCGGCATTCATTGGCTGTACGTTTACAGCCGGGGTATATCTTTATACCAACAATCTGACTTTCATGCGGAATCATTTTAATAATAATACTTATGCTATTTACCCCCAGGCCAATTGCTCCGATATTGTTATCCACAGCAATTATTTCAGCTATGTTTATACCATTTATTTTACTTACAATCATAGTAACATTCTGGTTATTAACAATTATTTCGCTGGTTATGTTTCTATTGGTGTAAATTTCAGCGGAATTTTCGCCAACAACATTTTTGCTTACCCGACAACCATTTACAACTCTACGCTTGTCAATAACATTGCCCTGCACAGTGTGTCGTTGTCCAATTGCCTGAGTACGTACAACATTGGCAACAGTACACAGTTTGGCAACCAGAACGGTAATCAGCAAAATGTAGCGCAAAGCAGCCTGTTTGTGGGTCTTTCGGGCAATAGTACCGACGGGCAGTGGCAGTTGAAACCGGGTTCTCCGGCTATCGGGGCGGGTGAAGGAGGTACCGATATCGGTATTTTTGGTGGCGAAATGCCCTATAAAATCAGTGGATTGCCCCCTATTCCGGCCATCTATTCCCTTGACTCACAATCGTTACCGTCGAATACCCTGAATGTAACCCTTAAGGCCAAATCGCATAACTAATCTCTTCCTAAAGGGAACAGAATTTTCCTAAACATTTAAACCTGGAAAAGAAAAAGTTATGAAAATACTTAGCAATAACCGACAGGTGTTGCCTGCATTCCGTAAGGGATTGATATTACTTTGGTTACTGATATTGGTGGGGAACGCACACGCCCAGCTTTTACAAAAGGTCGAATATTTTTTCGACACCGATCCCGGTTTTCATGCCGGGGTGGCTGTGCCTGTTTCGCCACCTTCAGCGCATATCGCTGATTTTAGTTTCGATATCAACCTTACCAACCTTAGTGATGGATTTCACCAGCTATTTGTGCGGGCGATAGATGACAACGGGGCGTGGAGTTTTACGAATCAGCGTTCGTTTTACAAAAATACATTCTCACCGTTGCAAACCAACCTCAACAAAATCGAATACTATTTCGATACCGACCCGGGCTTTGGGAACGGCACAGATGTACCGTTTACACCAGGTACACACATCAGCAATTTATCGTTTGCCATTGATATTACAACACTGGCTCCGGGTTTTCACAATTTGTTCATAAGAGCAAGGGACAGCCTGGGAATCTGGAGCTTTACAAACCAAAAGTCGTTTCTGAAAACATCGGTTGAAACAAGTCTCCAGGAGATTACATCTATCGAATACTTTTTTGACAGCGATCCGGGCCTTGGGAACGGCACAGAAGTTCCTTTTACACCAGGTACACACATCAGTGATTTGTCGTTTGCCATTGATATTACCTCGCTGGATCCGGGTTTTCACAGCTTGTTCGTAAGAGCAAGAGACAGCTATGGAGTCTGGAGCTTTACAAATCAGAGGTCGTTTCTGAAAACAAAGACGGAAACAGGACTCCAGCAGATTACAGCTATCGAATACTTTTTTGACAGCGATCCGGGCTTTGGAATGGGAACTCCCATGCCCTTTACCCCTTCGACACAAGTGCAGGTTGATGATTTTGTGATAGATATCACTTCGCTGAGTCCCGGATTTCATAAACTATTTGTCAGGGTAAAAAACGAAACCGGTACCTGGGCACTGACCAATAGTTGGAGTTTTTACAAAATCGCCTTT